>NZ_JBPWAP010000016.1:0-97427 GCF_051776705.1 Bacillus cereus group sp. BceL291
ACGAGTTCAAGACCCTAAAAGACCAACGGCTCTCTCTTCACTTCTACTATATAAAAAATAGTAGTGCGAACCAATGCCTTGGTCTGCACTACTAATCTTAGTATGTTTTATTGCTAAAAAAGGAGATGAAAAGATGGATCGTATTGATGTATTGTTAAAAGCTTTTATTGCCACTTTCGGTGGCTTCTGTGGTTACTTTTTAGGAGGATGGGATACAACATTGAAAGTTCTAGTAATCATGGCAGCAATCGACTATATAACGGGAGTAATTGCAGCAGGATTTAATGGGGAATTGAAAAGTAAAATTGGTTTCAAAGGCATCGCCAAAAAGGTGGTGCTTTTTCTTTTAGTTGCAGCCGCTACTCAAGCTGATGCAATTGTGGGCTCAAATAGTGCTCTTCGTGAAGCAACAATCTTTTTCTTTATCGGAAATGAGTTGCTTTCACTTTTAGAAAATGCAGGGCGTATGGGAATACCTTTGCCTTCAGCTTTAACAAATGCAGTCGAAATTTTAGGTGGTAAACAAAAACAAGAAGAGAAAAAGGAGATGTTCAATAATGGAAATTAGAAAAAATTTAGTTGACCCAAGTAAATATGGTACAAAATGCCCTTATACGATGAATCCGGAATTCATTACAGTCCACAATACTTACAACGATGCTACAGCAGAAAACGAAGTAGCTTATATGATTCGTAATGATAATCAGGTTTCATTTCATATTGCAGTAGATGATAAAGAAGCAGTACAAGGAATCCCTTTAGAGCGTAACGCCTGGCATACTGGCGACGGTAACGGGAATGGTAACCGTAAATCTATCGGAGTTGAAATTTGCTACTCTTTAAGCGGTGGAGATAGATATTATAAAGCGGAAGACAATGCTGCTATCGTTGTAGCTCAACTAATGAAACAGTACAATATTCCAATTAATAAAGTCCGTACACATCAATCATGGAGTGGGAAATACTGTCCTCATCGTATGTTGGCAGAAGGACGTTGGGATAGCTTTATCGAGAGAGTCCAAAATGCATATAACGGTGGAGGTAGTCCAGTAATCCCAACTCCTATTTCACCTTCAAACGATGGTGCAAAAGTTGCTTATATTAATGGCGATAACGTGAATTTACGAAAAGGACCTGGAACTGGATATGCAGTTATTCGTAAGTTAGGTAAAGGAGAATGCTACCAAGTATGGGGTGAGTCAAATGGGTGGCTAAATTTAGGTGGCGATCAGTGGGTATATAATGATCCATCATACATTTTTTATACAGGAGGAGGAAATGCAACAGCACCTTCGAAACCTTCAAATGATGGCATTGGTGTAGTGACTATTACAGCAGATGTATTGCGTGTTCGTAAAGGTCCAGGAACTAATTATGGCATTGTAAAAAATGTATACCAAGGAGAACAGTATCAGTCGTGGGGATATAGAGATGGTTGGTATAATGTCGGTGGAGACCAGTGGGTTTCAGGTGAATATGTGAAGTTTGAAAAATAAAACATATTACTATACAAAAGAATAGTTTTTTTATTAAACAATAAAAGGCGGTTGTTCTATGGGCAGGCACGTATATCTTGACTGTTATATTTGCAGATGTTACCATAAATGTACACCGTTTCTTATTTTTATATTTATGGTAAGTATCCGTAAAATTAACCTAAAAAATCCCCTTTTGCACTCATATGCAAAAGGGGATTTTTATTTTTAGAAAAAGTACAATCTATATTATATAGTTTCTTTTTGAGATTTGAATGCTAATCCTCCAGATACAAATTGTAATATAGCTGGTATGAAGAATATTAAAGCTGATAGAAATAATGTTATTAAGCCAATTGCTATCGAAATAATACCGTAAACTTTATTGTTTAGTTTATTTACTAAACAACTAAGTGTCAAAGCAGTAAGTTGTAAGACTAAAACAATAATAGATGTAACAAAAAGACCGTTATCTTCATTGACAGGTTGGCCTCCAGCCCAAAGCATTACAATAAAAGAACATATTACTCCAAATATCCCTCCAATTAATCCTGTTACAAATTCAGTAGTACGTTTCATAAAAAACCTCCTTGAAATTATATTTAAATCATATCAATTGCATGTAATAGCTGTAAATGTTCGTTTGTAATTTATTGACGAAAAAGAACATTAGTTCTATAATTTATACAAACGCATGTTCTTTTGGAGGTCATCTTATGAATCATTTACTTAAATGCTCGTTCAATCAAAAACTACCAATTGAATTAATTTATTTAAACGGTTCAGGAGATTTCTCTCAAAGAACTGTGATTGTTAGAAAGATATATGAAGATCGTATATTGGTGTATTGCATGAAAAAACAACAAGTTAGAACGTTGAAATTAGCTAATATACTATCTGTTGATAAAGTAAGAACAAAATATCAATACGCTTAATGAGGTGATACTTTATGTCAACAGCAATTCCGAAACCACCAAAAAAGAAAGGTGCTTCAAAAAAGGAACCTAGACCATGCATGGATGAATTCGAACAACAAGAAGCTGCTGAATTAATTCAATTAGCAGTACAAGACGAAACAGAATTAGTGTTTACTGTGTATCGAAAATATAAAGAACCAGATATTATCCAAGGGAAAATCGTTAAACTTGAACAACAAATGGGTAGAATTCTAGTGAGTGATGGACCGAATGCAATACATAAAATTCAATTCATGGATATTTTGAAAATCGAAACGCCTAGTTAATTTAGCTAGGTGTTTTTTATATGGCCATAAATTCTTTATCAAAGTAGAACTTGTCCATTAAGTTGTTTACAATTCCGTTGAAATAAGCGAATTTACCCTTGTTCATTTTTGTTCTCGCTTTAATTTTCATAACAAACTCTTTGATAGCTTGTAAGCCAATAGTAAGTTCCTGGTCTTTAGTAAATGCTTTATCACCTGTTGTATGGTTAACGATTTTATTACACTGTCTTACGACTTTCCACAGTTCTTGAATTGTTTTAGATTCACTGTAAAAGGAACCAACTAAAGAAACAAAACGTTCTGGTACCCAGTGAGCTACAAAATCAGCTTGGTCAATATTCTCTTCTAGAGTATTGCTATTCTCATTACTATTACGTTTGTTTATATCTTTTATATTTTGTTTTAAGGAAACAGGTTTTGTTTTAATGGTAGGACACTTTGTAGGGCTTTTTGTATATACCTTGTTGGACACTTCTTCCACAATTGGTTGAATAATAATAGCGTTAGATGTTTGAAGCATATCCTTTTTACGTTTCATTGCTACTTGTTTAATCATCTCTAGATCCACAAGCTTTTTCATTAAACGTTGTACAGTTTTATAGGATACTTCCATCTTTTTAGCTATTCTATTTTTGCATAGGAAACTAACACCTACATATTTGCAGCTGTGGCGTTTTAAAATTTCAAGTAGTGTAATGAGTTTAGATTGTACATCCGTACGCTTAATAGACATATGGATATTTTCTCTGTATTTACGTACAGTTTTGTTTAGTTCTTCTACTTCTATAAATGGTGATAAATTATGAAATGACTCTTTACTTGCTACAACTTCAATTCTTTTTCTTTCCATATATATGTCTCCTTTGTGGAAACAAAAAAGCAACAGAATGCCAAGTGTAAGCAAACTGTTGCTAAGGAGCCCTTACGTACTGTAAAATAGTTCGTAAGAGTACAGCAAGTGTTTGCCTATCGTGAGTAGGCGGACGGTATATAGAGTGTTGACGCACTTTATATACACGCTGTACTTTTTTGTTTTATAATCCAACGGTATATTTTTTATGTGTTATGAGAGGTTTTTCGGCAGAAAAGAAGGAACGAAAGAGTTAACTCATATTACACATAAAGCACCGATTGCGATTAGTCCAGCAGATCAACTTTATTTTTTCCCTACCTATTCTTACTCTAGAAAAGAGTGCGCTTGGTTGTCTCATTTTTATATTGAAAGTAATAAAGAATTAGAAGATGGAAATCTTATTATTAGATTTATAAATGGCTTTGCTGTGAAATTAGAAATATCAAAAACTAGTTTTGAAAATCAACAAAATCGTACAGCGAAATTACGTACTGAATATGAAGATCGTAGGAAAAAACAAGGGAATCCTTGTTTTAAAGAGGTCGATAAAAAAGAGGAATCAACATTAAGACCCGCTTATGAGAAGGTGTATTTTGTGAAGGAAGGCGAAGTGTGAAAGGATGGGGGAATCCCCATTCTTTTTTTGTTTGTCAGTCAGTCTTTGTAGATAAGGCGATATATTAGAAAAAACGAGTTGTAATTGATATATTTAGAAAATCACCAGTATAATTTCATTTACCGATAAAAACCGAAAAACAATCTAAATAACAAAATGAACGACACGTCCTGTCGAATATTGATAGATTATCATAGCTAAATAATGAAGGAATTCTTATGAAAGATATGGAAACTTTAATAAATACATCTCCGTATGTCGTATCTACCATTTCCTCTTTCATATAAGCAATGATACAGTAGGGATAGTATTTAGAGTAAAGGGGTAAAGTGTAGAATGGATTTTCAGACAATCAAAGAGTATTTTTCACCAGAAAATATGGATCATATTGTTGAGAGTTATAAAGCGTTCGGACCACTTCTTGGTATTGGTTTACCGATGATAGAGGCGTTGATTCCAGCATTACCGCTTATTGTATTTGTACTGGCGAATGCTGTTGCATTTGGCTTTTGGCTCGGTTTTCTTTATTCATGGCTTGGATCAGTAATGGGTGCATTACTTGTCTTTTTCATCATCCGCCATTTTGGTCGCAGTCGTTTCTTTTCGTTTGTAAATAAGCATGAGAGAGTACGAAAAGCAATGGGGTGGATTGAAAGGAAAGGATTCGCACCGATTTTTGTTATATTTTGTTTTCCGTTTACACCGTCAGCGCTAATAAATGTTGTCGCTGGTTTATCCCGAATTAGTGTAAAACAGTTTGGTCTAGCGTTAGCATTCGGAAAACTTGTGATGATTTTTATTTTAACGTATATCGGTCATGATTTAATGTCATTTATTCATAATCCAGTGAAATCAGTTATTGTAGCGATTGGTATTTTTATTTTATGGTATGTCGGTAAGAAAATCGAAGTAAAGTTAGAACTACATTAAGAATAGTCTTCTTTGTAAAGGAAAGCTTCAGTATTAAAGGATAAGGGGAGAAGCAGATGAAGAAAACTTTGAAAAAAGAAGGCATAGAGTGGATACGAACAATTTTAATTGGTGTATTATTAGCTGTATTTTTTCGAACGTTTTTCTTTTCAACGTATGTTGTAGAGGGGAAGTCAATGATGCCGACATTGCAAGATGGCAATATGCTAGTTGTAAATAAGGTGAGTTATCAAGTTGGGGACTTGAACAGATTTGACGTTGTGGTATTTCATGCGAATAAAAAAGAGGACTATGTAAAGCGGGTTATCGGTTTACCTGGAGATCATATTGAATATAAGCAGGATAAGTTATATATAAACGGTCAATTTATTGATGAGCCGTATTTAGAGAAGTATAAGAAAGAGATAAATGGAAGGCAACTAACAGGCGACTTTACATTAGAAGAGTTAACGAAAGAAAAGCTGGTGCCACCCGGGTTTATTTTTGTAGTAGGTGATAACCGGCTCGGGAGCTGGGATAGTAGACACTTTGGCTTTGTAAAAGCTGATACAGTTGTCGGTAAAGTTGATTTGCGATATTGGCCAATTCAAGAGGTGCAAACGAATTTTTCAAAAGGTTGATATAATGAAGTAGAAGTATAGAAAAGACAAACAACTCAGTTTGTCTTTTTTCGTGTACTATAATACAATTATAGTAGCAAACTAACGTTCGTTATGTAAGTGAAAGGTGGGGTTACATGTCACTTCGATTTGTGATTGGTAGAGCGGGAAGTGGAAAAAGTACACTTTGTTTACGCGAAGTGCAAGAAGAGTTAAAACAACGCCCGAGAGGGAAAACAATATTATATCTTGTGCCAGAACAGATGACATTCCAGACGCAGCAGGCGTTAATTGGAAGTGAGGATGTAAGAGGTTCTATTCGGGCACAAGTTTTTAGTTTTTCACGATTAGCGTGGAAGGTACTACAAGAAGTTGGCGGAGCGAGTCGTCTTCATATTGATGAAGCGGGTGTACATATGTTACTCCGTAAAATTGTAGAGTCTCGTAAAGATGGATTATCGGTGTTCCAAAAAGCAGCGGAGCAAAACGGTTTCTTTGAACATCTTGGCAGTATGATTGCAGAGTTTAAACGTTACAATGTAACGCCATCTAACGTATATGAAATGTGGCAACAATTGGATGCGCATAGTAGCAGTGCCGAACAAAAGTTGCTAGCGAATAAAGTGTATGATTTACAGCTATTATACGATGATTTTGAACGTGCTTTAATTGGAAAATACTTAGATTCAGAAGACTACCTGCAATTGCTAGTGGAAAAGCTTCCGCAGTCTGAATATGTAAATGGTGCGGAAATTTATATAGATGGATTTCATTCACTCTCCCCGCAAGAGTTAGAGATTGTAAGACAGCTTATGAT
Organism: Bacillus cereus group sp. BceL291; assembly: GCF_051776705.1. Taxonomy (NCBI): domain Bacteria; kingdom Bacillati; phylum Bacillota; class Bacilli; order Caryophanales; family Bacillaceae; genus Bacillus; species Bacillus cereus group sp. BceL291. The sequence goes on from NZ_JBPWAP010000016.1 coordinate 6,534, forward strand.
CTGCGGAGCGAGAGTTACGATCACGTTAACGATAGATGAAAAAACGTTAGCACAGCCAGTAAATGAACTCGATTTATTTTATGAAACGACGTTAACGTATGAAAAAATCAAACAAGTAGCGCGTGAAGAGAAAATAGAAATTGAAAAAACAATTCCACTTATGGAACAGCCGCGTTTTCATTCTCCGGCATTAGCGCATTTAGAAGCTCATTATGAAGCGCGTCCGAATGAAAAATTTAACGGTGAAGCGAGTGTAACGATTAGTACAGCTGCGAATTTACGAGCAGAGGTAGAAGGTGTTGCGCGTGAAATTCGTAAACTTGTGGCGGAGGAAAACTATCGTTACCGAGATATTGCGGTTCTTCTTCGTAATGGGGAAAGTTATTACGATGTGATGCGAACGTTATTTACAGATTATAATATCCCACACTTCATCGATGAAAAGCGCCCGATGTCACACCACCCATTAGTAGAATGTATTCGTTCTGCACTCGAGATTATTAGTGGGAATTGGCGTTATGATGCGGTGTTCCGCTGCGTGAAAACAGAGCTTTTATATCCATTAGACGTAAGAAAAGAAACGATGCGTGAAGAAATGGATGAATTTGAAAATTACTGTTTAGCGTACGGTGTACAAGGAAAGAGGTGGACTTCAGAGGATCCATGGATGTATCGCCGTTATCGTTCTCTTGATGATACGAACGGGATGATCACAGATAGTGAACGTGAAATGGAAGAGAAAATAAATAGGTTACGTGACGTTGTAAGAACACCTGTTATTCGCATGCAAAAAAGGTTAAAGCGTGCAGGAACAGTTATGCAAATGTGTGAAGCAGTTTACTTATTTCTAGAAGAGCTGGATGTTCCGAAAAAACTAGAAGAATTACGTATACGTGCAGAAGAAAGTGGAGATTTCTTATTTGCGACAGATCATGAACAAGTATGGGAAGAAGTAATGAGCCTTCTTGATACGTTTGTAGAGATGCTTGGTGAAGAGAAAATGTCTCTTTCTATGTTTACGGACGTTATGTCGACAGGTCTTGAGGCACTTCAATTTGCTAACATTCCGCCGTCATTAGACCAAGTGTTAATTGCTAATATTGATCACTCCAGGTTATCTGACGTGAAAGCAACGTTTATTATAGGTGTAAATGAGGGTGTTATTCCAGCAGCACCTATGGACGAAGGTATGCTTTCTGATGAAGAAAGAGAAGTTCTTGGTGCAGCGGGGATTGAATTAGCGCCAACGACGAGACAAACTTTGTTAGAAGAACAGTTCGTTATGTATCAAATGGTAACGAGAGCATCTGAGAAGTTATATATTTCATGCCCGCTTGCAGATGAAGAAGGAAAGACGTTACTTGCGTCTAGCTTTATTAAGAAAATAAAAAGAATGTTCCCTAATGTGAAAGATTCATTTATTACCAATGACGTAAACGATTTATCACGTTCAGAACAAATTTCATACGTAGCAACGCCAGAAGTAACGTTATCTTACGTTATGCAGCAACTACAAACGTGGAAGCGATACGGATTTGAAGGGAATTTAGACTTTTGGTGGGACGTATATAATTTCTACGTAACTTCAGATGAATGGAAACAAAAAAGTAGCCGCGTCTTATCAAGTTTATTCTATCGAAATCGTGCGAAGAAACTAAGTACAGCAGTAAGTAGAGATTTATACGGAGATATAATTAAAGGAAGCGTCTCTCGTATGGAACTATTTAACCGTTGTGCATACGCTCATTTTGCGCAGCACGGTTTATCGCTTAGAGAGCGTGATATTTTCAAGCTTGATGCGCCGGACATCGGCGAATTATTCCATGCGGCATTAAAGAAAATTGCGGACAAGCTATTGCGTGAAAACCGTACTTGGGTGGATTTATCCATAAAAGAGTGTGAGCATCTTTCTGTTTTAGTAATAGAAGAAATCGCACCGTTATTACAACGACAAATTTTATTAAGTTCAAACCGTCACTTCTATTTAAAACAAAAACTACAACAAATCATTTTCCGTACGTCAATCATTCTTCGTGAACATGCGAAGTCAAGCGGATTCGTACCAGTTGATTTAGAAGTGCCGTTCGGTATGGGTGGTACAGGATCACTTCCGCCGATGGAATTCTCATTACCAAATGGTGTGAAGATGGAAGTTGTCGGCCGTATTGACCGTGTTGATAAGGCAGAAGATGAAAACGGGACGTTCTTACGTATTATTGATTATAAATCAAGTTCAAAAGCGTTAGATTTAACGGAAGTGTATTACGGATTAGCACTTCAAATGTTAACGTATTTAGATGTTGTTACTTCGAATGCGCAGACGTGGATGAAAAAAGGTCACGCAGCATCACCAGCTGGTGTATTGTATTTCCATATTCATAACCCAATCGTTGAGATGAAAGGTGACGCATCTGAAGCTGAAATTGAAAAAGAAATTTTAAAGAAATTTAAAATGAAAGGACTCGTATTAGGAGATGCTGACGTTGTTCGTTTAATGGATAACAAACTTTCAACAGGAAGTTCAGATATTATTTCTGCTGGCCTGAAAAAAGACGGTAGCTTTAGTGCGCGTTCAAGTATTGCAAGTGAGCAAGAGTTTAACGTACTGCAAAAATATGTACACCATACGTTTGAAAATATCGGAAAAGATATTACAGAAGGTGTTATCGATATTGCTCCTTATAAAATGGGAAATAAAGCAGCATGTACGTTCTGTAACTTCAAATCTGTTTGTCAATTTGATGAGTCACTTGAAGATAATCAGTTCCGATCGTTAAAAGATATGAAAGATAGCGAAGCGATGGAGAAAATAAGAGAGGAGGTTGGCGGAGAATGATAGAAAATTGGCCTAAAAAACCAGAAGGTAGTCAATGGACAGATGATCAGTGGAAAGCTGTTGTAGCGAATGGACGTGATATTTTAGTTGCGGCTGCAGCTGGGTCAGGGAAAACAGCAGTATTAGTTGAACGTATTATTAAAAAGATTATTAATGAAGAGAATCCAGTCGATGTCGACCGCCTGCTCGTTGTAACATTTACGAATGCAGCGGCGCAAGAGATGAAAAACCGAATCGGGGAAGCGTTAGAAAAGGTATTAATTGATGAACCAGGCTCTCAACACGTAAGAAAGCAGCTGAGCCTATTAAATAAAGCTTCCATTTCAACAATTCACTCATTCTGTTTACAAGTAATTAGAGGATATTACTACATGCTTGATGTTGATCCTCGTTTCCGTATTGCGAATCAAACAGAAAATGAATTGTTAAAAGAAGAAGTGCTAGATGACATATTAGAAGAAGAGTACGGAATCGAAGATAATACAATCTTCTTTGAACTTGTTGATCGTTATACGAGTGACCGTAGTGATGATGACTTACAACGTATGATTTTAGCACTTCATACAGAGTCAAGAGCGCATCCAAATCCGGAAAAATGGCTTGATAAATTAGTAGAAGCATATGACGTAGAAGGAAAGACAATTGAAGATTTAGTATATGCTTCTTATTTATTAGAAGATGTGAAATTCCAGCTTGAAACAGCGGAACAGCATATTCGTAAGGCAACTGAACTCGCAATGCTTCCTGACGGTCCAGCGCCTCGCATTGAAACCCTGCAAGCAGATCTAGCTTTACTTGGAACGCTATCATCAGCTGCTCATGAGTCGTGGACAAGTTTGTATGAAGCGATGCAAAATGTATCGTGGCAAACGTTAAAGCGTATTAAGAAAAGTGATTACAATGAAGATGTTGTAAAACAAGTAGACTCTCTTCGTAATAAAGCGAAAGATGAAGTGAAGAAATTACAAGAAGAGTTATTTAGCCGAAAACCTGAAAGTTTCTTACGAGATTTTCAAGATATGCACCCAGTATTAGAAAAGCTTGTTCAACTTGTAAAAGTATTTACAGAGCGTTTCCAAGCGATGAAGCGAGATAAAGGAATGGTCGATTTCACAGATTTAGAGCATTTCTGTTTACAAATTTTAAGTGAACAAAGTGAAAATGGTGAAATGAATCCGTCAGCAGTGGCGCTCCAATATCGTAATAAATTTGCTGAAGTATTAGTCGATGAATATCAAGATACGAACTTTGTACAGGAATCTATTATTAAATTCGTAACGAAAGATTCTGAGAGTGAAGGAAACTTGTTCATGGTTGGTGACGTAAAGCAGTCGATTTATCGTTTCCGACTAGCCGAACCAGGACTATTCCTAGGAAAATATAAACGCTTCACACAAGAAGGATTGGGCGGTGGAATGAAGATCGACTTAGCGAAAAACTTCCGTAGTCGTCATGAAGTGTTAGCAGGTACGAACTTTATCTTCAAACAAATTATGGGTGAAGAAGTCGGAGAAATCGACTACGATGCAGACGCTGAATTAAAGTTAGGTGCTACCTATCCAGAAGGTGAAGATGTAGCGGCAGAACTACTGTGCATTCAGCAAACGGAAGAAGAAGTAATAGACGGAGAAGAAGGTGCAGAAGTCGAAAAAGCACAGCTTGAAGCTCGTCTTATGGCGCAGCGCATTAAAGCGATGGTTGATTCAGGTTATGAAGTGTATGACCGTAAAAATGATAGTATGCGCCCAGTACAATACCGCGACTTCGTTATTTTACTTCGCTCCATGCCGTGGGCCCCGCAAATTATGGAAGAGTTAAAATTACAAGGAATTCCAGTGTACGCTGACCTTGCGACTGGTTACTTTGAAGCGACGGAAGTAAATATTATGATGAACGTATTCCGCGTTATTGATAATCCGATGCAAGATATTCCGCTTGCAGCTGTACTTCGTTCTCCAATCGTTGGATTGAGCGATGAAGAACTTGCAACGCTTCGTGCTCATGGAAAGAAAGGCTCGTTTTATGAAGTAATGAGCTCATTCTTAAAAGGGGCACCACTTGAAGAGGAGCAAGAACTTCATGATAAATTAGAGTGGTTTTATAACTTACTGCAAGGATGGCGTGAATTCGCGCGCCAACAATCACTTTCTGATTTAATTTGGAAAGTGTACGGTGAGACAGGTTATTACGACTTCGTTGGCGGTTTACCAGCTGGAAAGCAAAGGCAGGCAAACTTACGCGTACTATATGACCGCGCAAGACAATACGAAGCAACATCATTTAGAGGATTATTCCGCTTCTTACGTTTTATTGAACGTATTTTAGAACGCGGTGATGACATGGGTACGGCGAGGGCCCTCGGTGAACAAGAAGACGTTGTTCGCATTATGACGATTCATAAAAGTAAAGGGTTAGAGTTCCCGGTTGTATTTGTAGCTGGACTCGGTCGTCGTTTTAATACACAAGACTTAATGAAACGTTTCTTATTGCATAAAGATTTCGGTTTCGGTTCGCAATTTATCGATCCGCGTAAACGAATTAAATATACAACATTATCACAGCTTGCGATTAAGCGTAAAATGAAAATGGAATTAATCGCGGAAGAAATGCGCGTACTATACGTAGCGTTGACGCGCGCGAAAGAGAAGTTAATTTTAATCGGAACAGTTAAGGATGCAAATAAGGAAATGGAAAAATGGCTTGATGCGAGGGAACATAGTGAATGGTTATTACCAGATCACATACGTGCCGGGGCGTCTTGTTATTTAGACTGGATTGCACCTTCATTATATAGACACCGTGATAGTGAAATGCTTCTTGAATTAGGACAAGGAAGTATTCCAGATGAAATTTACGGGTATGACACTAGCTGGAAAGTAGAAGTTGTGGACGGTAATACGCTACTTGCACCAGAGCCAGTTCAAGAAGAGAAACAAGAATTGTTAGAAGCGCTTCGTGAGAAAAAGGCTGTGCCGTTAGAAAGTGAACGAAAAGATGAAGTGTATGACAGATTAATGTGGAAGTACGGATATGAGGAAGCAACATCTCACCGTGCGAAGCAATCTGTTACAGAAATAAAGAGAAATTATCAATCAGAAGATGGTAGTGATAACGCCTTTATTAAAAAACTACGTGCACCAATTAAAACACGTCCGCGCTTTATGGAGAAAAAAGGGTTAACGTACGCAGAGCGCGGAACAGCAGTCCATGCCGTTATGCAGCATGTTGATTTGAAGAAGCCGATTACGGTTGAAGTTCTTCAAGAGCAAATTGCTGGAATGGTAAATAAGGAATTATTAACATTCGAGCAGGCGGAAGAAATAGCGATTGAAAAAGTAATTTCATTCTTTGACAGTGACTTAGGTAAAAGGGTATTAGCGGCGAAAAGTGTTGAGCGTGAAGTTCCATTTACGATGATGCTTGCAGCAGAAGAAGCATATCAAGATTGGCAAGGGAATAGCGGGGAATCGATTCTTGTCCAAGGGGTTATCGACTGCATGATTGAAGAGGAAGATGGCATTACGTTAATCGACTTCAAAACAGATACGATTGAAGGGAAATTTCCAGGCGGATTCGAACAAGCGAAACCAATTTTAGAAGATCGATATAAAGTGCAGCTTTCGTTATATGCAAAAGCACTGGAGAAAAGCTTACAACATCCTGTAAAAGAGAAATGTTTATACTTCTTTGATGGGAATCACGTTGTAAATATTGAAGAATAGAGGGGCTTGAAAATGGTAACGGAAAAAACGTTAAGAACTTGTGAACAGGGACACGAGTACTATAAAAGTAGCGATTGTCCAACTTGCCCAGTCTGTGAGAAAGAGAGAAAACCAAAAGAAGGTTTTCTCTCTCTTCTTTCAGCGCCAGCAAGAAGGGCATTAGAACACCATGGAATTCAAACTGTAGAAAAACTCTCAAAATATAGTGAAAAAGAAATATTAAAACTGCATGGTATGGGACCTGCGTCTTTGCCGAAGCTTAGGAGGGCTTTGGAGGAGAGCGGGTCATCATTTAAATAAAATGAAATAGTGCCTCTTCACTACTTACTTGTTTATACCACTATTTGTGGACAGTAAAGCTCTTGCTTATTAAAATTTTATTTTAATAATTTTGAATTAGATAAAAGAAAAAAGTAGGAGAATATCTCCTACTTTTTTTACGCTGTTCCAATCTGATCTTGATCTGCCACATCAGAATCAAATGTATTCGTTGCACTAACACCGTTAAACGTATTCACGACAAACCCAACATTGGAAGCTCCAGATCCGTTATAGGCTTTCGTGTTTTCTTTCGGAGATACGTTATAAAAATCTCCTAAGTTGAAAGATCCGTTACTGTTTTGCACGACGAGATTTCCTACAACCGAAGGCATACCATCCACCTACTTTACTAAGCTTTTTAATTACTATATGAATTATTGTGCGGAAGGTTCATCCGTAATATATTGGCGGATTTGTATAATACGAGAGTTATTAAAACCATAATCAACATTTCCAATTTGAAAGCAACCAGAATTTAAAAGTGTGCGTAATTCAACGTTATTAACTTCAATAAAAGGGCATTCATTTACAATGTTTAATTTTACATCTGTCGTTCGTTTTGGAATTGTAATGTGTTCATCTGTAAAGATTTCAAAAGCATCAAAGCGACCTTCTCCCCGTATATAAAAAGGAATTTCACGGTGGACGGCAATAGCTCTACTTTTTAATTCCATTTGGTTTGCATCTCCAACTTGAAATACAGCAGCAATCCCTAAAGAAATAATAGAAACATTTTGGACAATAGACACATGATGCAACATAATTTCTCAGTCTCCTTAACCTGGAGTAGGAGGGACATCTGTTACTAATGGTACAAATGGACCCTCTGTAACTGTTTCAAATGGTGTATCGAGAATAGAAGATAGAATGAGGAGATTTGCATCTCCAATTAAAAAGAGTGCGGACGACGATACACCGTTCATTTTAATCTGTCCGACTTTTAACTCACGGTTTACAACGTTAAGGTTCATACATACTTACTCCTTTCGGAAATTTCCCGGTATGTGCTGAATAAAGGAGAGAAAGGCTTTGTCAATATCTTGTTTCATTGCCTGAATAATGATATCTCGTAAATAATCTGGATCTGTTGAAATACCTTCATATGATTGCGCTTGTGATAAATAATAAGGGAGTCGATGCTCCATCTGTTTTTTTATGTCATCCACCATCATTTGTCGATACATTTCATCAAGCGGTGTTCGCTCTTCTTGTTCAAAATGGAGAATACGATTATATGCTTCTTCATCTAAGTATCGATGCATTTCTTGGAGGATACCTTGATAAAAGTCTGGGTTTGTTTCAGTTTCAGGGTTTACCTTCAATGTTTCTGTATCCACTTGAAAATCTTCAATTTGTTGTCCTTTTGCTGAAAATGGGTTTAAACCAATATTTAAAGTACCATTTAAATTTTCGACTTTTAATTGATCGAATTTGTATTCCACTTTTCCTACAGAAGAGGAGGGGCGATTTTTTAATTCGTTAAGCTCTTCTTGGAGTTGGCGCACTTGATCTTCTAAATTCAGGATGGCTGCTTGTTGTGTTTGAAGAGCTTGTTGAAGTTGGTGTAAGTAAGTATATATATCTTGATTCATTTGTGAAACCTCCTTTTCAATAGGGAGGGTAAAAATATTCCTGCTATATATTTATGACAAGGATGTCTTAAGAAGAACTAGTTGATGGTTTGATAGAAATAATTTGTCCTTTCGCCTGTAATGGGCGAAGCGGCTCCGTAAATCCGCCCGTATTTGAAAATTTAGATAGGGCTTTAATACTTCCGGCAGTACCAATTTGGAACACAGAAGAGGTTGTAATGCTATCAATTTTAATACTGTTGATGATGATACTTTGGTTTACATAAAAATTCAATGCAATTGCCTCCTTTAAGTTGAGCCAATTATCGCTTGATCGATTACATCTGAATCGTTGACAGTCGTTGCACTTTGATAATTGTAGACAGAAACATTGTCTCCAACGTTGAAAGAGCCGGCCCCGGCGAAAGCACGTGAGTAACTAATAGGCCTAATCGCAAATACATCTCCAATATGAAAAATACCACTTGATCCAATATTGACGATACGAATATGTCCGACCATAGCTGGCATATAAAACACCCTTCGTTTTTAAAATTTTCTTTTCTACTATTGTATGGGCGTTTTCAATAAAATGTGTGTTTTTTTGAAATAAAAGACACACACACGCTATTGCGTGTGTGTGTCGAGTGTTTGATTTGGGTGAAAATCCGTATGTACATGCCAAATTACATTTAAGAGCCTGTCCAGTTCTTGGCTACAATCCACTGTTTTTTGAGAAGTCATTCCATAGCGTTCAGCAAAATAAATCATTTTTTCACGTTTTTTTTCAATCGCTTGCTCAAACATTGAAATCGGCTCCATCTCTAAATGAAATTTTTAGTATATATGTAGTACATATTATACAAAAACTCCATAAAAAAGAAATACCTTCGCTAAAAAAAGTAAAATTTCTACATTTTATGCCAAATATAAAGGCGTAACGAATAGGGTATGAGAAGAATATTGTAAAAATTAGCGTGTATGAGAAGGTTTTTTTCTTACGGATGCGAATACAATTAAAGGGCATGAGTTTTAGGATGGAGAGTGGAAATATTGCGTTTTGTAACGGCGAAGAAAGAAGAAAAGGTATTTGTAGGTATTGTGGATGAAGAAGAAAAAAAGGTATTACACTTAAGAGAAGCGCAAAGACAAAAAGGGGAAAAGGTTACAATCCCTATTACAATGTTAGAGTGTATTGAAAGAGGAACTGAATGCTTTGAGAAAGTATGTGAAATTGTAAATTGGGCAAAAGAGAACGGGGAAGCGGCGTATTATCCGTTAACAGAGGTGAAAATATTAGCACCGATTCCAAGGCCAAGAAAGAATATTTTGTGCGTTGGAAAAAACTATCGTGAGCATGCCATAGAAATGGGCGGAATAGAGTCTATTCCAGAAAATATAATGATTTTTACGAAAGCACCAACAACAGTTATTGGCATAAATGAGCAAATTAATGGTCACCCTCATGCAACGGACGAACTAGATTACGAAGGAGAATTAGCTATCATTATTGGTAAGCGAGGGAAGCAAATAAAAAAAGAAAAAGCGCTTGAGCATGTTTTTGGTTATACGATTATAAATGATGTAACAGCTCGAGACATTCAAAGAAAACATAAACAGTTTTTCCTTGGGAAAAGCTTCGATACATTTTGTCCGATGGGACCGTATTTAATTCATAAATCGGTGGTTAATGCGCCGAATGCATTACACATTGAAACGGTAGTAAATGGAGAAGTAAGGCAAACTTCCAACACAAATAAAATGATTTTTTCAATAGAAGAAATTATTTCAACGATAAGTAAAGGAATGACTTTAGAACCAGGCGATATTATCGCAACAGGAACCCCGGCTGGTGTCGGAAAAGGTTTCACACCACCGAAGTTTTTACATGCTGGTGATGAAGTGGTTATTACAGTAGAAGGAATTGGTACTTTGCGAAATGTAGTGAAGTGAAGAAAAGAGCTATCTTGTTAAAAGATAGCTCTTTTTTATGGCCTTGGGTTATAGAGGTAATCAATAACGGAAAAAGTGTAAAGACCAATGAATGCAAGTGTACAAATGCCAAATAGTATAACCGTAAGTGCGCTTTTTTCTCGTCCAAAACCAATGATAGTAAGAATAACAGCAGTCCAAAATGATGCTTTCAGTAGTGTGAATGTAGTAGGAGTTGAGTAGTGAGTAAGCCATGTTGTGGAAAGTAGGAAGCCAAAGAATGTAACTAAAATAAAAGATGTAGCTAAATAGTTAATATGTTTACCATATCTTAATAGCATATCGCACCTCCTTTACGATTTTAAAATACAGAAAATTGCAAAATTATCTTAATGTAAATGAATATAAAAAGAAAGAGGTTGTCCCAACATGTCGGACAACCTCTCTATCATTACGATAATACAGCTTTAATTTTTTGGAATGCCCACTCTAAATCTTCTTCAGAGATTACTAGAGGTGGTGCGATACGAATTACGTTTTCATGTGTTTCTTTACATAGTAGACCAGCTGCTTTTAGTTGTTCACAGTAAGGACGAGCTGGTTCGTTTAATTCGATACCGATGAATAAACCTTTACCGCGAACTTCAGTGATCATTGGGTTATCAATCTCTTTTAATTGCCCAACTAATTTTTCACCTAATTGAAGAGAACGCTCTGTTAATTTTTCTTCTTCTAACACTTCAAGAGCTGCGATAGAAACAGCACATGCAAGTGGGTTACCACCGAATGTAGAACCGTGAGAACCTGGCTCGAATACGCCTAAAATGTCGCGGTTTGCTGCTACGCAAGAGATTGGGAATACGCCGCCGCCAAGTGCTTTACCAAGTATGTACATGTCAGGAGTTACATTGTCCCAGTCACAAGCAAATACTTTACCAGTACGGCCTAAGCCAGTTTGGATTTCATCTGCTACAAATAAAACGTTTTCTTTTTTACATACTTCAAAAGCTTCTTTTAAGTAACCAGCTGGTGGGATGTTAATTCCTGCTTCACCTTGAATTGGCTCTAAAATGAATGCTGCTGTGTTTGGTGTAATTGCGGCTTTTAATGCTTCTAAATCACCGTAAGGAATTACAACGATGCCAGGAAGCATTGGACCGAATCCACGCTTGTACTCTTCGTTTGAAGACATAGAAACAGAACCCATTGTACGTCCGTGGAAGTTATCTTCACAAACGATGATTTCAGCGCGGTTTGCTTCTACTTTCTTCACATCGTAAGCCCAGCGACGAACTGTTTTAATTGCAGTTTCAACAGCTTCAGCACCTGTATTCATTGGAAGTACCATTTCTTTATTAGTTAGTTTCGCAACTTTTTCGTACCAAGGACCTAATTGATCGCTATGGAAAGCACGAGAAGTTAACGTAACACGATTAGCTTGGTCAATTAAAGCGTTAATAATTTTCGGGTGACGATGACCTTGGTTTACTGCAGAATATGCACTTAATAAGTCCATATAGCGGTTTCCTTCAGGATCTTCTACCCAAACACCTTCTGCTTTAGAAATAACGATTGGAAGTGGGTGATAGTTATTTGCTCCGTATGTGTCTGTAAGTTCGATAATATCCTTAGTTTGAATCATGATTGTTCCCCCTTTTGTTATTACAAGAAGTTTGTAAATACTCTAAATATTATAGCATTTAAATGTAAAAAAGCGAAACATTTCCTGAAAATAAATGAACATGTTATCATATAGGATGAAAAAGTGTGAAAAGAGGAGGTAAGGAATACGATGGTACATATGCATATTACAGCATGGGCGTTAGGTTTAATTTTATTCTTCGTTGCGTATTCACTTTATTCAGCAGGAAGAAAAGGTAAAGGTGTACATATGGGGCTTCGCCTAATGTATATCATCATTATTGTGACAGGCTTCATGTTGTACATGAGTATTGTGAAGACAGCAACAGGTAGCATGCACATGTGGTATGGCTTAAAAATGTTAGCTGGTATTTTAGTTATCGGCGGAATGGAAATGGTTCTTGTGAAAATGAGCAAAAACAAACCAACAGGGGCGGTTTGGGGCTTATTTATTGTTGCGCTAGTAGCAGTATTATACTTAGGACTGAAATTGCCACTTGGCTGGTACGTATTCAAATAAAAATAAAACCACCTTATAATCTCAAAGACTTGGGAGATAAGGTGGTTTTTATTTTTTATGTCGCATCGATATGCAACTCTTCTCCATTTACTTTCGTAAAACGGAACATATTTTTATTTGACGTAGTGTGACGGACGAAATGGTGCTGCAGTGTACAAATCATTTCGTCGTTATCAAACAAAAGAATATTTACTCCTTCGCGTGACTCCTCTTTCGGTAAGAAGGATAAATAATTATGACAATACATGCAATCATATAAAGAGTAGTGAAGTGATTGCAATGATTCGGTTAATAATGTGAAGACAGAGTCAGGTAATTCCTCGAGCCATTCATTATAGCTAAGAAGTAACTTTTTTCGAATACGTACCATTTCACCATTTTGCAAATGGTGTTGCTCGTTGGCGATTTGTAATACATCTTGTTCATAGAAACGGGCTGGTAACCAATTGTTATTATACAAAATTTCAAACCCATCTTCGGCAATATCTTCTAATAGAAACGCTTCATCATTTTCATCATCAAAGAATACCCATTCATTGTTTATATATTCTACATTACCGACTGTATGAGCACGGGGCTGGTTATATAAAATATGTTTACGTTGTATCATATACGATTTCTCCTTTATGAAAAGTAGTTATTCCTGTTATAGACAGTTCGTGCGTTCTTTATAACTAGACACATCTAGACATAGGTGGGCATACAATAAAACACGTTTTACTGAGTGAGAATGCTATTCCATATGTGGATAGTAGGTTATCGTCAAGTTTTTCATTTTTTGATCCGCACTCTTAGGGTGGGGATTACTGCACGTTCAAGAAAAGAAATAAGATGGAAGGATGATTTATATGTGCGGGATTACAGGATGGGTGGATTATAAACGCTCATTAGAAGGAGAAAGAGATGTCGTTACGAAGATGGCTGAGACGTTAGCGAAGCGGGGGCCGGATGATAATAAAGTTTGGATTAAAGGAAATGTCGCATTTGGGCATAAACGGTTAATTGTTGTTGATCCTGAGGGGGGGAAACAACCAATGACTTGTTTAAAAGATGAAACGAATTATGCCATTTGCTATAACGGTGAACTTTATAACACAGAAGACATTCGAAAGGAATTATTAAGAAGAGGGTATACGTTCAAAGGTCATTCTGATACAGAAGTATTATTAGCTTCTTATATTGAATGGAAAGAAGAATGTGTCGATCATTTAAACGGTATATATGCGTTTGCAGTATGGGACGAACAGAAAGAACAAGTATTTATTGCGAGAGATCGATTAGGTGTAAAGCCACTTTTTTATAAATATGATAGCGGACGCTTATTATTTGGTTCGGAGTTAAAAGCGATATTGTCGCATCCAGATGTGAAGGCGGAAGTAACATTAGAAGGGTTATCAGAAATATTCGGACTCGGACCGTCAAGAACGCCTGGCCACGGTATTTATGCTGGTATAAAAGAATTACGTCCAGGTCATGCGATGACATTTTCAAAGAACGGTTTATGTATATGGAGATATTGGAATGTAGAAAGTAAAAAACATGAAGACTCTTTTGAAGAAACAGTAGAGAAAACGCGCTTTTTATTACAAGATGCTATTACAAGACAGCTTGTTTCTGATGTACCACTATGTACTTTTTTATCAGGTGGTGTAGATTCGAGCGCTATTACAGCTATTGCAGCGAAAGAATATGAGAGATCGGGAAAAGGGCAATTGCACACGTATTCTATTGATTACGAAGATAATGACAAATACTTTAAAGCAAATGCATTCCAGCCAAATTCAGATGCTCCGTTTATTAATTTAATGACTGAGACATTTCAAACAACCCATCATCGCTGCGTCATTTCGAATGAAAAATTAGCAGAGTATTTAACTGAAGCAGTACTTGTTCGTGATTTGCCTGGTATGGCAGATATCGATTCGTCATTATTATGGTTTTGCCGAGAAATTAAACAAGATTTTGTCGTTGGCTTATCTGGAGAATGTGCAGATGAAATATTTGGTGGATATCCGTGGTTTTATAGAGAAGATGATTTACAATCGAGTGCATTTCCATGGATGCGTTCTACAGAGGCACGTGAACAACTTCTAAAAAAAGAATGGAGAAATAAATTAAATTTACAACAATATGTACAAAGGCGTTATGAAGAGTCGATTCAAGAAGTTCCTATTTTAGAGGGGGAAAGTCCGCTAGAAGCAAAAAGACGCCAATTATTTTATTTAAATATGGTATGGTTTATGACAACATTATTAGACAGAAAAGACCGCATGAGTATGGGGGCAAGTTTAGAAGTACGTGTTCCATTTGCAGATCATCGTCTTGTCGAATATGCGTGGAATATTCCTTGGGAAATGAAAATGTATAAAAACCGCGAAAAAGGTCTATTACGTAAAGCGTTAGAAGATGTACTTCCGCATGACATCTTATATAGAAAGAAGAGTCCGTATCCGAAAACGCACAATCCACACTATACAAACGCAGTAACAGTATGGCTTCAAAATCTATTAACGGATAAAGGTTCAATTTTACACGAACTGTTTGATAAAGAGCAGTTGAGCGGATTGATTCAGTCTGGCGGCAGTGCATTTCAAACACCATGGTATGGTCAATTAAACACAACCTAACTACATCAAATGAATACAGTTAGGCTGCGATTATTTTATTTTGAAATCTGTAACCTTTATTACTGGTGCAATGGGGTTCTTGCCTACACGAGCAGGTTTTGTGACTTCGACTGTAATGGAAGATACAATTGCATTTACTGCTGCTTTCTTAGATTCGTTGTTTAAATTGTACCATTCATCTTTCAACTGATTTAAAAGTTCTTTTATTTCAAGTGAAGAGGCTGTATCAGTTATATTAGCCAGTTGTTTTTGAATTATGTTCTCTTCTTGGGTTAGGGTTAACATATCCTTTTTATATTCGTTCTTAGGAATATCTCCTTCTATGAACAGATATTTTAAACGTGCTTTCTTATCTTGGATTCTGTTATATTGTTCTTGTAAATTACTTAACTCTATTGGTTTCTCTTCAGTATCATCAAGATCAACGATGGCGTCTTCCAAGAGGTTTAGAAATTCTTTTTCGATTACATCCTCTGGAACTTGAGGCATATCGCAGGTTCCTTTATGATGTCTTGAGCTACATCTATAGCTCATTACAATTCTATTATGGCTTCTTACTTGTTTATTTCCCAAAAAATGCTTTCCGCATCTGGCGCACTTTAAAACATTAGAGAATACGAAAAAATTATGCAATCTAACTTTGCCTCTCTTTCTACTATCTTGTACTTGTTGTACAGTATACCAAGTATCTTTATCGATAAAAGTTTCGAAATCCTTTTGAGCAATGTCTGTTAGAATGTCGTCTCCCCAGCGGATTTTTCCAATATAAATCGGATTATTTATAATATAGCGTACAGCATCATAATTGAATATTTTCCCTCTCTTAGTCTTAACGCCACGACTGTTTAAAGATTTTACGATGCTTATTATACCTTTTGTTTTAAACATCTCGAATATGTATTTTACAATTTCAGCCTCAGTATGATTGATATATAAGTTTCCTTTGTTTAGGTCATATCCCATGGGGGATTTAGCTCCGTTTCTCAGACCTAATTCAGCCTTTTTGTGCATGGAATCTCTCACACGTTCTGCTGTTGTCTCTCGTTCCCATTGCGCAAGTGTAGCAACTAAGGTAATAAACATTCTTCCGGTAGCGGTTGTTGTATCAAATATCTCTGTACTACTCTTAAATTTAACATTATATTCATCCATTATTTTTAGAATGGAATGTAAGTCTGATACTGAACGAGTGAATCGATCTAATCTATAAACAAGAATAATATCAAATTGTTTTTTCTTCATATCTTTTATCATTTTTTGAAAAGCAGGTCGTTCTGTATTTTTCGCACTATATCCTTCATCACAGTAATCATTTACAACTACCCATCCTTGTGATTTAGCATATTGCTCCAGACGTAATTTCTGCATATCCAATGAAATACCTTCTTCAACTTGCATATCAGTAGATACGCGTCTATAAATTACACACTTCATTTGCGCATGCTCCTTTCTTAACTAAATTTCTATATCATATGTTTTATCAAAGCTAATTAGACAAATGTATGGGTCAATCATTTGATTGACTTTTTGGCCCAGTGAGAAATTCTCACTGTTCATCCAACTGAATGAAATCATATAAATCTTCCATATTTACGTTAAGTTGAGAAGCGATATTCTTAGCAGTTTGATAAGACATGATTCTATCATTATTTGCATAAGAATGAACTTGTTGTTTTTTCATATCTAACTTTAATGCTAAATCTACTTGTGTTAATTTCTTCTCTTTTAAAATTTCATTCAGTCGGCATTTGCCGACTACATACACCGTTTCACCGCCTAATTATTGAATGATCGGACTCACACTGTATAAAAATTTTCCTATAATCCTTATATCCTCGCAGTTATTTTGTGAGTATTGTTGGTCCTTAAAACTTTTGTCATGTGAACAAGGTTCTAAAATTATTAAATCTGTAAACTTATACACCCTTTTTAAAGTTGCGTAATGTCCATTTACAATTACAGCTGCTATTTCTCCGTTTTGTACATCACACTGTTTTTTTAGTATGGCGTAATGTCCATTAGGAACAATTTTATTCATGGATTCACCGCTAACAACCAGACCGAATAATTCATCAATACTGTGAGTTTTATATGGAGGTGCAATTCTATCAACTACATCTTCTATAGCTTCCAATGGAACACCAGCTGCTATTTTACCAATAATAGGAATGTCTTTTTTTAGTTCACACTCAATGGGTTTTTCTTGAACTAATTGAAGTTCCCCATCCACAATTTCAACTTTTGTATTCTTATAAGTTGTATCAATATCAGATTTTGTTACTCCAAATACAGCGGCCATTTTTTCTAAAACCCCTGAACTTGGCTTGGCTCTATAATTCATATAATCACTTAAGGTACTTCTTGCAATTCCTATTTGACTAGCTAAATCAGATTGAGTCATATTATTTTTTTTTAAAAAGTTCTTTATGTTTCTTACTATAGTTTGTTTTTGTATATCAGTCATACCGTCACCTCCTATTCTGATTACGCTTTTTAATATAACATATTACGAATTATTCGTAAAGTGTTATATTTGTATGATTTTTTCGTATTTTTGTATTGAAATTACATAAATTTAGTAATACAATAAATCTCGAAGGAAGGGGGAAACGAAATGGATTATTTGAAAAGAACATTGAATGAACTTAGGGAAAGCGCAGGGTTCAATCAAGCAGAGCTTGCGGATATATTAGAAGTATCCCCAAAAACGCTATGGTTATACGAACAAGATTCAACAAACATACCAGATGAATTAATTAAAAAATATATGTATTTGTTCGATGTTCCGTATGAGGATATATTTTTTGGTTCTAAGTACGAAAAATTCGTACAGGTGAAGAAACGTGTACAAGAAAGAGCAAATAATTTAAAGAAAATTGTTTCGTAAAATTTTGCTTTAAATGGGTAGTCCTATTGTCCCACGAACATATAAATGCATTGAGGTGATTGAGGATGAGTGGGGGACAAATCATTCGTGATGAAAATGGGTATGTGGTGAAAGTAATCCTTACAAAGGAACAGTGGAAGAAATTTCTAACACCGTTAATACCAGCTGCACGGGAGTTAATTATTCAAAGAAAAGTGGAACAACGAAAAAAGCAAAATGAGAATGAATAATTTTTTTAATATATTTGCGAAATTTGACGATAAATATTGGTTCTACAAATTAAAGGAGAGTGAAAAGCATGAATGGAGTACTATTAGCAACACGAATTATGAAAGGGCATGAAGTCGTTAAAAAATGCGCAGAAGCAAGAAATAACCCTTTACTATTAGAAGCTATGGAATCAGAAGCAAAACGTAAGTTATATGAAATGAACCGTAAGGTTTCAAATCGAAGGGAGGTGAGTTAATTGAAGGAAGTAACGGTAATTTTTAAATCAGGTGCTAAAGCAAGTTTTACAGTAGAGGAATTTGCAACATTTAAAAATGGATTTGGAGCTTTAACAAAAATCGAGTATACAGGTGCTAATGAGAAAGTACCCTTCCACATTGGATTAAGTAATATTGATGCAATATTTGTGGAAGACCTTGATGAGAAGGAATCAATTAAGGAACCTGATCATCCAATTGAAGATTTTTATGGTAATGAAATTATGAAAGATGAAACTTACTTTGTGTTTGATTGCGATGTTGTACTTGAACAGAATTTAAAGCAATATTTGACAGAAGAATACGAAGTTGAATGCTATCAAGCTCAATAATTAAAGAAAGGATGGTAAAAGAAAATGACACCTGAAGAGTTGTTCGAAGAGAAACAACATTTAGTGATAGCGGCGATTAAACAAAGGTTTGGAAGTATGGCAAGAGCTACACAAATTGCAGAAATGAACAATATGGAGTTGGACGATTTAATTCAAGTAGGTCGTATGCATTTATGGCAGTGCTGTGTGAAATATGATGCAGAGAGAGTGAAAACATTCAATGCATATGTCATGAAAGGTATGAAATGGGCAATGAGCGATGAAATTCACATGAAAGGAATGCCTTTTAAGATAAGTAGAAAAGTTAGTCATGAGGAAAGGAACCAAATTAATTTTCATTCGATTGATTTACATCGAGATGAGGAAACAGTAAACGAATTCTACGCAGTGTCTCCAATTGATGTGGAAGAAGAAGTAATATCATCCATTGAGTTTGAAGAAGTAACTAGTGTGCTGGAAGAAAAAGAAAAGTCAATCATTCTGCACATCGGTGAGGGGTATACCACAGCAGAAATTGCAATGAAATTTGAGATGGGACAATCCACAGTGAATGGAAAGAAAAACAAAGCATTTCTAAAAATTAATCCTGATTATAAACCGATGAAGCAAACATCATTTTTCAGGGGTAAAAGGACATTAAAAAACCACCTGCGCCAACAGGTGATCTAAGTAAAAATATTCACAGTTATTATAGCATGAATTGATTTCGTGTAAAGGAGGGACAAGCGTGAAGAACGGTAAAAAGCCAAATAAACGTGAAAAAATTCATATTCAATCAAACGATTTAAATCCACAGGATTGGTTGATTTTTAAGAAAGTAAATAAGGAATTGCATTTGGTCCATCGGACTACTGGTGTAACTCGTATAATTCCAAATTTATAGGTTAGGAGGTTACATATTAATGAGTATTAAAGAAGTTGCTAAGGCTGTACAAGCTATACGAGAAGCTCGAAATGAACATGGGATTATTAGTGTTCGTGGAAAAGAGGTTCATCTTAGTAATGAAGTATTGGAATCATTGTTGGATGAATCAAAGGTTAAACCATTAATACTAAAACGTGAATCAAAGGATTATCCTTATGAAGTTTCGTTTATTAGTGAACATGTAATTTATTTCTCTCTTTATACTTCAGAAAGATTAACAACTAAACTTGGAGGTAATATCGATGAATGCATTACAACAAAATGAATTATTAGAAGTGGACCAATTACAAGATGCGGAGCAACAATTTGAAATTACGGATATTAACGGTTTGAACTGGGCATTCCGTAAACTTGCAGCACTTAAAGCGAAGGAAAAAGAAATTACGACACTAGCAAATGTTGAACGTGATCGCATTACACAATGGGAGCAAAGTGAATTGAAGCCCATCCACAATGATATTTCATTCTTTGAAACTCATATTCGATGTTATCATATGGAACAGCTTGAAATGGATCCAAAACAGAAAACAATTAGTACGCCTTATGGTAAATCAAAGACTCGTAAGAGTAGTGAAGCGCCGGAGCAAAAAGATAAAGCCCAGGTACTTCAATATGCCATTGAAAATGAGCTTGATGATTGCTTAAAAACAGAAGTCAAATGGGCTGACTTGAAGAAGAAATTCAAGATTGCGGAAATCAGCGGTGAAAAAGTAGTTGTGGATGAAGATGGACAAATTGTCCCAGGGGTTACGGTTAAACCTGAGATGATTTCTTACAGTGTGGAGGTTTAATAAAAATGGCTAAAGTAAAAATTGAATTAGATGTAGATTGGTTAGAAGAAGGTGAAAATCTTGATGAATTAATCAAAAGTCAAGTTATTACGGGCTTACAGGATAGATTAATTCAAAAAGCAGAACAAAAGGTTTTAGCGAAAATCGAACGTGAAGTTGAAGAAAAGGCAAATGAGGTTGTAGATAATTTTATTCATGGAGCCTTGGAAAAGAAAATCGATGAATTAAAAATACCACACAAGAAAAGCGGTTGGGGATCGGAAGTGGAATTAATCCCGATTAGTGAGTTTGTTGGTATGAGGTACGAACGATATCTGACTGAAAAAACACTTGATGAAAATGGCCGAGAGGCTAAGTACTCAAGTGATAGAAAGTTATCCATAAGTGAGTATTTTATTCAAAACTATCTTGCTAAGGAGCTTACTTCTAAAGTTAGCACGATGATTCAAACTGCAAGAAAAGATGCAGAGGAAACAATAGTAAAGGCGCTTGAAAACAATCTAAAAGAACAGCTATCCGTTGATATTATTCAACGGCTCAATATCCCACAAATGTTGGAGAGTCTGCAAAATAAAGCTACAGAATTAGATGTTAAAGAATAGGGTGGGAAAAGGAGTGTAAAACATGTCGTTAAAAGTAACAGATGCACAACGTGAAAAACTGAAGGCTTGTATAGCGTTATTTGGTGCAAGTGGCGGAGGTAAAACATTAACTTCTTTAATCCTGGCATATGGAATGATGAAAGAAGCTTATCCTGATTTACCAGAAGAAGAATTGTGGAAGAAGATTGGTGTTATCGATACGGAACATAAACGTTCGCTTCTTTATGCAAACAATACAATTAAAGGTTACAAGATTGGTAGCTTTAAATATGTAGAACTTGATGCACCATATTCTACAGTGCGATACCAACAAGCGATTGAATTATTAAAGAAAAGTGGTTGTGAGGTTGTTATTGCAGATAGTCTTTCACATGCTTGGGAAGGTATCGGAGGTATCTTGGACCAGCAGCAAGATTTAGGTGGGCGTTTTCAAGATTGGAAAACAATGAAGCCGGTTATTAAAGAGTTCATTAAATCACTTACAGAAAATGATGTTCATATTATCGCTACGTTACGTACTAAACAAGAATATCAAGCTGAGCGTGATGATAATGATAAGCTTCAAATTCGTAAGTTAGGATTAAAACCAATTCAGAAAGATGATTTGGAGTACGAATTCATGATTGTTCTACGTATGGAGCAAAATCATACAGCTACACCAACTAAGGATAATTCTAATTTAATAAATGAAAATGGTGAATTAATTAAGCCAGAGCATGGTGCAATCATTTATAAATGGTTAGAACTTGGTGTGGATGTAAGAGCGGAGCAAGAGAATGAAAGAAATGCTCTTATTGCAAAAATTATAGAAATTGTTGAATCCAGTGATGAAGCAGCGAAGATGCTAGATGAAATTGAGTTTAAAACAAAACAAAAGCTCCAAGAGTTCAATCTTAAATATTTAAATGCCGCTTTAGATAGATTAAAAGTTTTTAACAACAAGGAGGAAAAATAATGTTTAAAGTAGATCACAGTCAAGCAACAGAATTTGAGGTAATTAAGCCAGGTGAATATGAAGTAACGGTTGTTAATTATGAGTTAAAGCAAGCAGAGTCAGGTAATAACCGAGTAATCGTTGATTACGAGATTCGCAGCGATGTGGACCAACCATTCCAAGGTCAAAAGATTCTATTTGATAATTTTACGGTTACAGAAAAAGCAATGTGGAGATTCCAAGCAGCATCAAAGGCAGCGCAATTCCCGGATGGAATGCAATTTAGTAGCTATAAGGAATGGGCTGATACATTCCTGAATAAACCATTGCGATTAGTAGTAGGTGAGCGTGAATATAACGGTAAAAAATATCCGGAAGTAAAAGGATTTAAGGTTTCTGAAGTAGCAGCTCCAAGTACTAACGTTGAAATTTCAGATGATGATGTACCATTTTAAAAATTAATTAACAAGATTCAAATAGGAGGGAGCTGCTAAGGGCTCCCTTTTCCAAAGGGAGAAAATCAAATGAGATATAAATTTAACCAAATACCGGCAGAGCTTAGAAACACTCCTCATTGGATCTTATGGCGGTCAGAAGTAAGAAACGGTAAGAAAACAAAAGTTCCTTATCAAATCAATGGGGAAATGGCTCAATCGAATAATAAGCGGAGCTGGTCAACATTTCCGACAATTATAAAGTTTTATGAACAAGGTGGATATGACGGAATCGGATTTATGTTTTCTAAAGATGATCCATTTGTAGGAATAGACATTGACCATTGTATTCAAGAAGGCGCGCTTACAAGTTTAGCTGAGGACGTTATTGAAACTGTTAATAGTTACACGGAATATTCACCAAGTGGTGATGGCATCCACATTATTGTAAAAGGTAAGCTGCCATTAAAAGGACCAGGTACAGGACGCAAAAATGTTGATATCGGATTAGAAGTATACAGACATGGACGCTATTTTACTTTCACCGGTGATTGCTTGGATCAAGTTCCTGTGGAAGATAGAACAGAAGAATTGAAAGTTTTATTTGAGAAGTATTTGAAAGAAAAGCCAAAGCCCGAAAAGAAACAAAGTACTGCTTCATTCGAACGAGAAGATATTACTAGTTTATCGAATGCGGAATTATGGGAGCGAATGTTTGATAGTAAAAGCGGTGCAGCCATTAAAGATTTATTCCAGGGCATTTTGATAAATGATGACCACTCTTCAACTGATATGGCCTTATGTAATCATTTAGCATTTTGGACGGATAAAGATGCTGCAAAGATGGATTCAATGTTTAGAGAGTCTTCCTTACTTCGTGAGAAGTGGGATAAACCACATTCAAGTGATGGTCGTACATATGGCCAAATGACAATTGATACAGCAATTCTTTCAACTCCTTCCACAATAGCTGATTATGAACCACCTGAAGAGAAAAAATATGAAGTTTATATTTCTGATAACTCAATTGAAGATACTGAGGAAATTATTGATGAAGCACCAAAGTTTCATTTAACTGAGCTAGGAAATGCAGAACGTATTGCATATTATCATGGCGAGAATGTTCGTTATTGTAATGAATTGGAATGGCTTATATGGAACGGCAAGCATTGGCATGAGGATAGTAAGAGACAAATTGAAGCTATCACGGCCAAAACGTTGAGAGCCATATATGGGGAAGCAAAGGCTACAGAAGATAAATATCAATCAAAGTTACTGCATGATTGGGCTAAGAAGTGTGAAAGACGGTCAATTAGGATAAATAGCATATTGGATGTAAGACCGATGGTATCAGTGAAAAAGAAAGAATTAGATTCTCATAACTTTTTATTTAACTGTGATAACGGAGTTATCGATTTAAAAACAGGTGAATTATTACCGCATGACCGTGACTTGTTATTAACAAAGATTTCTCCAATCAAGTATGACAGAAATGCTGAGTGTCCAAACTGGAAAGCTTTCTTGGAGAGTATTTTTAAAACACCTGCAGGTGAAGCGGATTATGAATTAATAAATTACCTGCAGAAAGCAATTGGTTATTCATTAACCGGTGTAACCAAAGAGCAAGTAATGTTTTTCTTATTCGGTAATGGCCGTAATGGTAAATCTACTTTTATTAATATCATCCAGGATCTACTCGGTGATTATGGAAGACAGACAAACAGTGACACGTTCTTGAAAAAGAGAAATGATTCAGGAATTAATAACGATGTGGCCAGATTAGATGGAGCGCGTTTTGTATCGGCCGTTGAGAGTGAAGAGGGGCAACAATTATCTGAAGCTCTGGTTAAACAAATCACCGGTGGAGAAAAGATGTCAGCTCGTTTCTTACGCCAGGAATATTTCGAGTTTACACCTGAATTTAAAGTATTCTTCACTACCAACCATAAGCCGATTGTAAAAGGTTCGGATGAAGGTATATGGAGAAGGATTATGCTTATTCCATTTACCGTAACAATCCCAAAAGACAAGATTGATTATGATCTACCTGATAAATTAGCAAAAGAGATGCCTGGAGTTTTACGGTGGGCTGTTGAAGGTTGCATGAAGTGGCAGACCGAAGGATTGCGTGCTCCTGAAGCCGTGAAGGCAGCGACAGCCGAATATCGTGAAGACATGGATATATTAGGACCATTTATTGATGAAAATTGTACGGTTCATTCTACGGCGCAAATTGAAGCGAAATCACTTTATGAAAGTTATACCAAGTGGTGCTATCAAAATAATGAAATGGATTTAAAGAATCGTGCCTTTTATCGTCAATTAGAGATTCGTGGATTTAAGAAAGAAAAGGGTACAGGTAATAAAACATTTATTACTGGAATTACATTAAATCAATTTGCGGGAGCAAATCTATTCTCAACTGGAGATAAAGAAGAAAAACACAATGTAACTGCAATCAATAGGAAAAAAGTTTAGATAATAGTTACTAAAGTTACTGAACTGCTTTTTTCGATAACTCTTATAAACGTTGATATAACAATGTTTATAGATGAATAGTTATTGAAGTTACTGAGTTTCCTATATCGGCTCTTAAGAAAATAAATAAATAAAAAAAATATATATAATATATAGCCTTTAATAGAAAAGTGGATAACTTTAGTAACTTTGATAACTCAATATGCTTTAAACCATTGATATGACTGGGTTTTGGGGAGTTATCGAAAATTTTCATTCAATAACTTCAGTAACTCCTTTTAAGGGGATTGTGATATGGAACATCTTGAAAAAGTGAATCGACCGCAAAATCTAGATGAATTTATTCAACAAAGATGTATTGTTGCTATCGATAAAAAAATTGAAGCCCAGTTATTTTATAAAGCTTGTATGAAAGCATTTGGTTTAACTAAAGTTTCGTTCATTGGTACAAGAACTTTTTATAAAAACCTAAAAAATATGGGTCTTGTATTAAAGAAATCAAATAATAATAAACTTTATATTTTTGGACTAACTTTGAAATAGGTGATTGAATGCATCCAAAACAAATATGTGCTGATATTCAATCGATGGGAGCGAAGCTCGTTCTTGATGGAAATGATTTATACATTGAGAATCATGAAAAGATTGCTCCTGAAATTGAATTAGTTATTAAAGAATACAAGCTACGTATTATTAAATATTTGCAAGGGAATTATTCGGACCAAGATCATGCAGTAAAACAAACAATAGATAAAATTATTAATTTTTTTATCGGTGTTGAGCAAGACATGAATCCAAAAATTAATGATTGGTTTAATCATGATGAAGCTGCAGCAAGAATGGTTATGGAATTGACATTAAACTTCTCACTTAATGGCTGGTTATATGTAAAAGAATCTGTGGCCAACTATGAAAATAAATTAACGGACGAGCTTTCATTGAATTTATATAATCGTGCGATGGCTTATTTTAAGAAAGGGGCATGAAAATGAGAGAGATAAAATTCCGTGCTTGGGATGGAACGAGTTGGGTTTATAGCGAGTGTATATCAAAAGACGGCATCAATTGGTGGATATTAAATAATGAAGATGATAATTGGTTGGTGTGTTTAGATCCACAGCAATATACAGGATTAAAAGACAAAAACGGTAAGGAGATTTATGAAGGGGATATTGTTCATATGTATAGCGTTATGCCAGGATGCGACATTGACGAAATAGGAATAGTTAAGTTTATAGAATGTGCCTTTCTGTTTGAAAAGACAGACGGAAGTAACGGATGGTCGATATTTAACGAAGCAACAGAGATTGAAGTCAGCGGAAATATTTACGAAAATCCAGAGTTATTGGAGCGATAAATATGAGTGCTATACATTATCGATACTCAGAAAAAGAGTTAAAGGAAATCCTGGATACATTAGAAATCATGGTGGATACAAGGGAACAGAAAAACCAACATGTACTTGATTATTTCCGTAAAAAGGATGTTAAATTCAGACTTAGAAAAATTGATACAGCCGATTATTCAGCGGTAATTCCTAAAAATCCTGAAATGGGCATTACACGAGATATTTATTTAAGTGCTGGGGTAGAACGTAAAAATGGCGTAGATGAATTGGTTCAATCAATTAAAGATCGTACGAGATTTGAAAATGAATTGATTCGTGCTGCTAAACATCCATTTGTTCTTCTTGTGGAAGATTTAAAAGGCTATCAAAAAATATTAAAAGGTGAGTATATAAGTCAATACAAACCAGAAGCGTTACTTGGTAGTTTAAAAACATTTGAAGTACGATATGGATTTTCAACGGTATTTATTGAGCCAGCTACAACCGGTAATTACATATATCATCATTTCTTATATATGGCTCGTGAGTATTTGAAGAAGGGCGTTATCTGATGAAACCTAAAACAATTAAAGGAGAAATAAACCATGACTAAAATTCAATTGAACGTATTATTTAAGAAAATGCAAAAAGATGATAAAAAGGAAGTTTTGATGTTCCACGTATTAAGTGATGAATTACCACATGCTGATGAGTTATTGAAGATGCCAGGTACTATTGTTCATCTAACTGTGGAGAAAAGTGATGTTGAAGCAATTGGTGCTGAATTTGTTTCTATTCAACGTGATAGCAAGAAAACAGTTCTTAAATTCAATGTAAAAGGCGATACGAAAGATAAAATTAATAAACTTTATCCATTCGCTGGTGAAAATGTTTCTATTACTCTAGAGCCTTCGCAAATGTCGATTGATGAGTTTTACGAAGAACAACATGAAGGTGTCGAGTATAACGTTAATCCTGATGGAACAACTGATGTTGCACCTGGTCAATTAAAAATTGTTGATGAAGAAAGCGTTGCTGAATAAATATTTGTCCTGGGCTTCAGCTCAGGATATCACATATAAATCGAAAGGGAGATTAACGAATGTCTAACAAATTTGATAAGGACTTTGAAGCAATTACGAATGATAGTGAATTAACGGAAGAAGGAACAAAATTTATAGAAGCTGTAAAACAATTCGTTGGCACTCAATATGATTCAGAGGATTTAGCGAAATTGATTGTATTAATTATGGCTGCTTTAGATGTGGACGACAATGCTTTTAATACAGCAATATCCGCTTTATATCAAACTGCAATAGAAGTGCAAACAGGTATCAATCTGAATGAATTACTGGATTTAGTGACAAAAGGTGAACCAGGCTTAACTCATTAGGAGAATCCAATGTGTTCGACGAGTTTCGACATAGAAATGAATGTCAGAATCGTAGTGATTTGAAGTTTTATTTCTTTCTGAATACAAATAGATGTACAAGCATTAAAACGTCTTAGAAAGGGAAATAAACGTGTTTTAAGAGATTTGTTGTTTTTAATAGAAAGTAGGTGAATCATCATTTGTTTGACTGGCTGAAAGACTATCAGAAATTAGAAGAAGATATTGATTACTTAGATTACAACTTAGATAAAACAAAAGCTGAATTAAAACGCTGGGTCAGTGGTGATTTGCGAGAAGTGCGTTTAACTGCTGAATCTGAAGGTGCAAAGGTAGAAGAGCGTATAGAAGCAATCGAATATGAGTTAGCTCATAAGATGAATGCAATGTGTGATTTATTGAAATTGATTAGTAAGTTCAAAGGATTAGAAAATAAGTTATTAAAAATGAAGTATGTGGACGGAATGACATTAGAAGAAATAGCCGAGGATATGAATTACAGTTCTAGTTATATTTATAAGAAACATGCTGAAATAATAAGGAGAATAAAGTTCGCTGAAGAACTTGCACTTTACTGACACCCAGTTTTATGAATGTTAACTCTTGAAAATATCGATTATAGTAATAACATAAGATTTTGACGAAAGGGCAACTGGTGCACGGTTGCTCTTTTATTAATAGTTTTTATAGGAATGTACGTTCTGCTTATGCTATAATTAGATTGGATTATAATTCCAAAAATGATTATGGAAAGGGATGTTGCATAGGTGAGTAATTTAGATCAAACTATTCAAAAATTCAAGGTATATTTTGGTGAAGATACTGAGGAAAAAATGTTAAAAGAAAAATTTAAGGAGTTTGAATCGGTTTTCTATAAAATGCATGTAGAGTTAAATGCGACAGAAAGAGGTTCTTTTCATACTGACTGGGTGATGGATACGAAATTTGTAGAAATCGAAGGTGTTAAACTAGAATTACATCTTAATAAAGAAACAAATGTAATTGAAGTTAGTAAGAAAGATGAATCGGGTTCTACTAGATTAGATGCCATCATTTTAAAAGAAAATGAATTGTATTGCACCAAACGTGGAGTGATTTTCACAGAAGATGTGTTCAATGAGTTTTTAAAAGAAGTGTTTGTAGAAATACTAGGTTAATAAAGTTACCAGAAGCATTCCTTATGGAGTGCTTTTTTATATAAAATTTACATAGGTGGTGTAGATATGACTCTAACGTTGCATAATGGAGATTTGAATAAGTTGGCAAGAGATACTTCACATGACAGTATCATCTTGAGAGTTGGTGAACAAGAAATGGTATCTCTGAAAAGCAATGGAGATATTTTTGTTAAAGGTAAGCTTGTTGAAAACGATAAAGAAGTTGTAGATGGCATGAGAGAGTTATTGATGTTATCTAGGAAAAGATAAGCGCAAACGTGTTGCATTTGAAAAGGATGGTGTTAAGTAAATGAATCCAGATGAGATATATGTAAAGCAAATGAATGCGTGGATTAAAGAACAAGAGGCTAGAAGAGAACAGATTGTAGTAACAATTAAAACTAGCTCTGAGATTGTGGAACAAAACAAGATACAGTTGCAATGGTTAGATAAGGGCTTGGGTCTTGCTAAAGAAGAGTTCGAGACTTGGAAGAAAGAAAAGCAATGACTATAACAGTAGCAATGATTTTAGGTCTTTGGTTAGGTTGGTTGGTAGGAGCGTTAAAGAAAAGATAAGGAGAGTGAATGTAAATGATTACTGAAATCAGAAAAACAATATCTGGTACTGAGTATTGGGATAATGAAGAAAAGCGAAGTCTATTTGTTCCAACTGGTGAAGAACCAGGATTCGAAGTAACTGTAAATCCTGGGAGTATGATTGCTAATAGAGAAGTAGCAACAGGTGGATATTTGACTAAAGATAAGTTGGCAATTGGTGAAGCTGGTACTGAACTTATCTTGAGTAACAAGACAATAAAAGAGTTACGTGAGTATGCTGATGAGCTAGGCATTGAGATTCCTTCTGATATTAAAAAGAAAGAAGACATCATTGAATTACTATCATGAAGTACTGTGACTTCAATGGCTGCCATAACAAGATAAGCAAGGGACGTTACTGTGAAGAACATAAGCGTAACAAACCAAGGAAGAAGAAAGATAAGAAGAACATCTACCATCATGATAACAAACCATTCTATCGAACTGATGCATGGAATTATGTCAGGTCAAAGGTATATGAAAGAGAGAAGGGATGTTGTCAACGATGTGGACAGTTCGTCTTTGGCAGGCGTGCTCATGTTCATCATGTAATACCAATCAAAGAAGATCCAACTCTTAAATTAGAAGAGAATAACCTCAGATTACTTTGTCCAGTTTGTCATACAATTGAGGAAAATGAAGATAAACCTAAAAAAGTTTTTCCGAGTTATTTTGGAAGCCCCCCTATCAAAAATTAAAATTTCTCCTCTGGGGAGGATAGGTAGCGTAGGGGGCATCTCTATCGTTAGACAACATTTTTAAAAAATAAAGGGGGGTGTGAAATGTCTACGAAAAAAGAGCGTCAAAAAATTGTGGCCGATAAAACAGAAGCTGAGAAAAATCGGATATTGAAAATCATGCGTGATGCAGATATTTACACCCTTACTTTAGATCCATTAATTGAATCATATTTAGATATTTTCGAAGTTTATATGACGATGTTTATCGAATGGAAAGAGAAAGGGTTTCCACCTACTCAACGTCACACCAATAAGGCAGGAGCCACGAATAATTCAAAGCATCCATTGGCGCAGCAAGTAGAAACTTGGGCGGATAAAAAAACAAAAGCATTGGATTTATTAGGTCTTACTAATAAGGCTAAACCAGGTAAATATGTCACTGGTGGTTCTACTGTTGGGAAAAATGAAGAGGTGGAAAAGCCAAAAGCAAAGGTTAGTGAATTAGACAAACATCGTGCAAAATGGCGTGGTGCAAAATGATTGAACGTGGCGTTAACTATGCAGATATTTATGCAAAACAAGTAAGAAAGAATCCTAAAAAATATCCCGATACTATCAAAGCGATGGTAGATCGTTATTATAAATGGAAAAAGCGTAAAGATATTTGGTTCGATGTGGACCGAGCGAATGAAATGATGGATTGGGTTGAAACGTTTGTCCGGCATACGAAAGGTGATTTAGCTGGACAACCTTTTATTCTGGAAGATTGGGAGAAATTCGCTTATTCATGGATTTATGGATGGGTTCATAAGAATGAAAAAGGGCAAATTGTCCGAGTTACTCGAGAAGCCTACATTCAGGTTCCTAAGAAAAATGGTAAAACTTTAATCGGTGTTGGTGCTCTTGGTTATGCGATGTACGGTGAAGGAGTACTTAGTGCCGATTGTTATTGTTGTGCGAGTGATTTTAACCAGGCTCAATATGCAGCAAAGCCATTTGCAGCAACAATTATGAACCATGATGTATTAATGGATTGTTCACACATATATAAAGGTCCAAAAGGGACGATTTCTAGTGTGACATATGATTATATTCGTGATGATTTGGCTTATCAGAACCAATTCATTGTAATGAGTAAAAATATTCAATCCATTGAGGGTTCCAATCCACACTTCATTCTAAATGATGAACTTCATGCTCAAGAAAATATGGATCAGTACGATAACTTTAAATCAGCACAGGTTTCTCGTGCTGAGCCGATTATGTTTAATATATCAACGGCTGGTAAAGGTTCTTCATCAGTTGGTATGCGAGTATATCGTGAGGCCAAAGAAGTATTGAAACGTGATGATAATGATTCAAGTTTCGTCATGATATACGAACCTAACAAGAACTATGATTGGACAGACCGAAATGTTTGGGCAATGGTTAATCCAAACATTGGTGTATCTGTAACGATGAGTGCACTTGAAACGGAATTTATCTCAGCATCACGTTCAGCACATAAAAAAGCCGAGTTTCTTTCTAAACATTTGAATGTATTCGTAAATGGAGCTGAGAACTTCTTTGAGCAAGGTCAAGTTGAACATGTTCTTGTGGAAGACCTGGGTGATTTAACAGGTGAAACTTGCTATATCGGTTTAGACTTATCGAAAACAACCGATTTAACATGTGTAAGCTTGAATTTCCCTAACGCTGGTTATACCGAAGATGGAAAGTCAATATTGAAGGTTAAACAAATGTATTTTGTACCTAATGAAGATATCGAACATCGCGAGAAGGAAGATAATGTTCCATATACTTATATGGCTGAACGTGGTTTTGTTACTTTTTGTGATGGAAAGATGATAAACCAGGATCAGGTTATGGATTACATTGTAGAATGCATGAATTTATATGATGTGCAGCAAATAAACTATGACCCAGCGATGTCACAAAAGTTAATTGAAAAACTTGAGAATCTTGGCCTCGAATGTATCTCGGTAAGTCAGTGGCCTAATGTTATGAATGCAATGATGGATGATGCAGAAATACTTATTTATGAAAAACGTATAATGACCGATAACCCTTTGTTTGTTTATTGTGCTCTCAACGTTGTGGTTGTAACAAATATCAATGGAATGAAAGCACCAAGTAAGCGGCAGTCCAAAAAGAAGATTGATGGATTTGTTGCTTTTTTATGTGCTCATAAAGAAACGATGATGGTTATGGACAGCATAACTGAAGAAGGCATGGATGAATTAATTGATGAAATTTATAGATAGAAAGAAGGTGAGAAAATGGGCTTACGGAGTATGTTTTCAAATTATTTGTATCGACAAGCTGAAAAACGTGGTTGGTTTGAAGATATATTCAACAATACTATCCGATATGGTGGGAGATACGTCACTGACGATACTATTTTAGAGTCTAGCGATGTTTATGAGTTACTACAAGATATAAGTAATCAAATGATGCTGGCTGAGATCGTTGTGGAAGACAAAGATGGTAAGGAAATTAAAAATGATTCAGCTCTTAAAATTTTAAAGAATCCTAACAATTATCTTACGCAGTCCGAATTCATTAAGTTAATGACAAATACTTATTTACTTCAAGGTGAAACCTTTCCAGTGTTGGATGGTGACCAATTACATTTAGCCACTAATGTTTATACAGAATTGGATGATAGATTGGTAGAGCACTATAAAGTAAATGGAGAAGAAATCCCACCATTTATGATTCGTCATATGAAAAACATTGGGGCAGACCACTTAAAAGGAAAAGGTATTCTTGAGTTAGGAAAAGATACACTTGAGGGTGTTATGTCAGCAGAAAAAACTTTGACGGATAAGTATAAAAAAGGTGGATTATTGGCGTTCCTACTAAAATTAGATGCCCATATTAATCCACAAAATGCAGCACAGTCTAAACTTATTAACGCTATTTTAGATCAATTGGAATCCATTGATGATGCAAGGTCCGTTAAAATGATTCCACTCGGAAAAGGATATGCAATAGAAACGCTTAAAAGTCCGTTAGATGACGAAAAGACTCTGGCATATCTAAATGTATATAAAAAGGATTTGGGTAAGTTTTTAGGCATAAATGTAGACACATACACAGAGTTAATCAGAGAAGATATTGAGAAAGCAATGATGTATATCCACAATAAAGCAGTTAGACCAATAATGAAAAATTTTGAAGACCATTTGAGTCTTCTTTTTTTCGGCAGAAATTCGGATAAACGCATTAAATTCAAAATTAATATCCTTGATTTTGTTACTTATAGCATGAAAACAAACATTGCTTACAACATTGTTCGAACTGGTATTACATCACCAGATAATGTGGCGGATATGCTTGGATTCCCTATGCAAAATACACCTGAATCACAAGCTATCTATATTTCAAATGACTTGACTGAAATCGGTATGAAAAATGCAACTGATGATTCATTGAAGGGAGGTGATGGAAATGGCAAAGACAAAGGAAACACGGACATTTGACATCACTAAATTAAGTACTAGGGACGCTACGGAAGAACAACCTTCCAGGATAACTGGTTATGCAGCCGTGTTTAATTCAAAGACAACTATTGGTGGATGGTTTGATGAAGTTATTGAACCTGGTGCATTTGCTCGTTCTCTTTCTGAGAATAGTGATATTAGAGCGTTATTCAATCACAACTGGGATAATGTCCTGGGTAGAACGAAAAGCGGTACATTGAGACTAGAAGAGGATGAAAAAGGACTTAAATTCGAAATTGAATTACCTAATACATCTGTTGGTCGAGATTTAGCTGAGAGTATGTCCAGGGGCGATATTAACCAATGCTCATTTGGATTTTGGATAACCGAAGAGAATTGGGATTATAATGTTGAACCAGCATTAAGGACCATTAAAGAAGTAGAACTTTATGAAATATCGGTTGTTTCAATACCAGCTTATGACGATACGGAAGTATCTTTAGTTCGTAGCAAAGAAATTGGCAAAGAAATAGAACAACGAATGAAAATGATTAAACAAATAAATCAAATCTTGGGGGAAAAGTAAAATGAATAAACAATTATTATTAGCATTACAAAAACGAAGCAATGAAAGATTAGTAGAATTACGTACACAAGTTGAAAATCCTGAATTACGTGCTGAAGACTTACCAGCAATTCAAGAAGAAATTGATGAAATTAACAAGCAATTACAAGACGTTGCTGATGCTTTAGCTAATCTTGAAGATGAGGGTGAAGGTGACGAAGGCGACGAAGAAGGAGAGGAAGGTTCTGGCGATGCTGGCACTGAAGGTTCTGGTGAAGGTGGAGAAGGACGTTCTGGAAATCCAGAAGGGAATGCAGGTGTAAGTCCGGAACAACGTCAAGCAGCGATGGCAGCTATTAAATCAGCATTATCTACTCGTAATGCAAAATCAACTAAAGCGAAGGAAAAAGAAATTCGTTCAGCATTTGCTAACTTTGTTGTTGGTAACATTTCAGAAATGGAAGCACGTGCATTAGGTATCGAAGCAGGTAATGGCTCAGTTACAGTTCCAGAAGTCATTGCTAGTGAAATTATTACTTATGCTCAAGAAGAAAACTTCTTGCGTCGACTTGGCCAAGGTGTAAAAACAACTGGTAATATGAAATATCCAATTTTAGTTAAGAAAGCTACAGCGCAAGGTCATAAGAAAGAACGTACAGGTTCAAATCCAATCCCTGAAACAGATATCGAATTCGATGAAGTATACCTTGAACCTACAGAATTTGATGCATTAGCAACTGTAACGAAAAAATTATTAAAACAATCAGGTTTACCAATTGAACAAATTGTCATGGATGAATTAAAGAAAGCTTATGTTCGTAAAGAAGTCCGTTATATGGTTCATGGTGATGAAACTGATAATGTCAATCCAGGGGCACTAGCTAAAAAAGCAGTAGAGTATAAACCGACAGCAGAAGACGTTGAATTATATGATCAACTTGTTTCAATGAAAAATAGTGTGCCAAAAGTTGTTCGTAAAAAAGCCCGTTGGGTGCTTAATACAGCAGCGATTACAAAAATTGAGAAGATGAAAACTAAAGATGGTTTCCCATTATTAAAACCTTTAGAACAAGCTCAAGATGGTTGTGATTATAAATTGTTAGGCTATCTGGTGGAAGAAGAGGAAGAAATCAGTAAAGAAGGACAAGAAGATACACCTGTTTTCTATTTTGGTGACTTCTCTTCATTCAAAATTCAAGATGTAACTGGTTCATTAGAATTAGAAGTATTAAGAGAATTATTCACTAATACAAACCGAGTAGGATTTAAGCTGTATTCATTACTTGATGCACAACTAATCTACTCGCCATTTGAGCCAACTGTTTATCGTTATGAAGTAAAAGCTACAACTGAAGGTAAATAGGTTATGAATGATTTAATTGAGAAATTAAAATCTCATATTCATTGGGAAGAGGGCATGGATGATTCTTTGCTCTCTTTTTATATTGAGCAAGCAAAGACGTATGTAAAGAATGCGACAGGCAAACAGACCGAGTATTTAATTATTATGGTTGCCGGTCTTATCTATGATTACAGAGTCTCTGAAAAAGAATTAGAACAGGCACTTGATGCTTTAACACCGTTCTTTGTCCAGGAGGTTTATGCCGATGAAGAGAAAGACGAATAAACTCAAATGGATGGGTGAGCTACTTAAATTAGGAGAAACAATTGATCCTGAAACAGACCGTGTTATGATGGGATATCCGTTAGAACGTAACATTCGTTATAACAATATTGGGGTTACAGCCACTGATAAATTTACAACGAAAGATACGAATGAAATTGTAAAGAAAATTGAAGTCCGTATTGATCGTGACATTGAAAATAACCAAAAGGATTATCGTATAAAAGTTGGTGGCCGTATCTATGATATTGACCGTATTTATGTGCGTGAAGAAGACCGATTGATGGAGGTGTCACTGTCTTATGCAAATTAGTTTTCAAGAGTTACGAGACATTATGAAGAAGTCAGGCATTCCAGTTTATCGTGATAGTGCACCCACAACAGCAAATTATCCTTACATTGTGTATGAATTTGTGAATGAGCAACAGAAAAGAGCTTCTAATAAAGTTATAAAGGATATGCCACTTTATCAAATTGCAGTTATCACAAATGGAACTGAAAAAGATTACGAGCCGTTAAAGACTGTTTTTAATGAAGCAGGCGTGTCCTATTCTCAATTTGATGGAATGGGTTATGACGAGAACGACGACACTATCACGCAGTTTATAACGTATGTGAGGTGTATCCAGTAATGGCTTCAAATAACAATGGCTTTGCTGAAGCATTAGAAGATATCAATACGCTATTACGGGTGAATAAAAAAGTAAGTTTGGATGTGTTAGACGAGGCAGCCAAGTATTTTGCTAGTAAATTAAAAACCAAAATCAAAGCATCCAATAAAAACAAGCGGACGCATTTAAGGGATAGCCTAAAGGTTGTTGTGAAAGATGATCGTGTATCTGTGGAATTTAAAGATGAAGCGTGGTATTGGTATTTAGTTGAACATGGCCATAAAAAAGCAAATGGTAAGGGGCGTGTGAAAGGAAAACACTTTGTCCAGAATACCTTTGATGCAGAAGGTGACAAAATTGCTGATATTATGGCACAAAAAATAATGGATAGAATGTGAGGATGAGACACATGACAATTGAAAATAAAGAAATTCAATATTCCGTAGGGATCGAAGACTTATATCTGTGCTTGATGAAGGGAAATGAAACTTCTAGCACCCTACCAACTTATGAGGACATTGTTTATAGACAAACGAATATTTCAGATTTAACGATTTCCACTACTTCTACTAATTTTACAAAGTGGGCATCTAACAAAAAAATTATTAACATTGTCAAAAATACAGCGTTTGGATTAGCTTTTAACCTTGCTGGTTTAAATCGTGAAGTGAAAGATAAAATTTTTGCTAAAACACGTAAAAAAGGCGTGTCTTTTGAAACAGCGAAGTCGAAGGCGTATCCAAAGTTCGCAGTAGGTGTTGTATTCCCTTTAAATGATGGAACAAAAATATTACGTTGGTACCCAAAATGTACAGTTGCTCCAGTAGAGGAATCTTGGAAAACACAAGGTGATGAAATGACTGTAGATGACATTGCTTACACAATTACAGCAGATCCATTGTTATTTAATGATGTAACACAAGCTGAATTAGATACTGGTGATCCTGAGGCAAAAGGAATTAAAGCTGAAGATTTCCTAAAACAAGTAATTTGTGATGAATCTCAACTAGCGCAGCTAGGTGGAACGACTCAAACAGGTAAATAAGGAGGGTAATTATGGCACGTTTAAGTGATTTAGTTAACGTTAATATAAATTTAAATAAAATCAAAATACAGGGTGTCGATATCCCTGTTATTTTTACGTTTGAATCATTTCCTTATGTGGAAGAATCTTATGGGAAACCATATCATGAATTTGAAAAAGATATGAATGAAATGTTGGCAAAAGAACAATTTAACTTAGGGGAAAATGAAGCAAAATTGATGCGATCTTTAATTTACGCGATGATGCGTAGTGGAGGTACTGAGTGTACACCAACAGAAGTGAAAAATTCAATTCCGCTTTATGATTTACCTGATATTTTCAAAGTGGTATTTAACATTTTTAACGGTCAAAACTTCCAACATTCCGATATGGAGAAGCTAAAGCAAGAAAAAAAGTAAAAAACATACTGACTAAAAACGAGGAATCTCAGTCCGAATTGGACTGGGATTTTTATTTTTATGTCGGTAATACGTTGCTTGGTTTAAGTATGGATGATTTCTGGAAAATCACACCTGCACATTTTCTAAAACAATTCATTATGCATCTCAGATACAACAATCCAGATGCATTACATGAGCAGAAACCGAAACAAATCTACACGCTAGATCAAACACCATTCCTATAAGAAATGAGGTGAGAAAATGCCTGGGAATAGTAAAGAAAGAAACGTTGTTCTTAATTTTAAAATGGATGGCCAAGTTCAGTATGCAAATACATTGAAACAAATCAATATGGTTATGAATAATGCAGCGAAAGAATATAAAAATCATATTGCAGCAATGGGCCAAGATGCGACAATGACTGATAAACTTCTTGCTGAAAAGAAGAAGCTTGAAATTCAAATGGAAGCAGCCAAGAAACGTACAGCTATGTTGCGTGCTGAATATCAAGCTATGTCCAAGGACACAAATACAACCGCTGAACAACTCAATAAAATGTACGGGAAGTTGCTTGATGCAGAACGTGCTGAAACTTCTCTTGATCATGCAATGAAAAGAGTGAATGAAGGTCTTTCCGAGCAAGCAATTGAAGCCAGGGACGCACGTGGAACTTTATTGGATTTACAAGAGAATTCTAAGAAGCTTGAAGCTGAACAGAAGCGTTTGACAAGTTCATTCAAACTTCAAAATGCTGAATTAGGTCAAAATGCTAGTGAAGCGGATAAGTTAGAATTAGCACAGAAACAACTACGTCAGCAAATGGAAATGACGGATAGGGTTGTTCACAACTTAGAACAACAATTGAGTGCAGCGAAGCGTGTGTATGGTGAGAACTCTACCGAAGTGCAGCAACTTGAGGCTAAATTAAACCAAGCAAAAACTACATTAAAGCAATTTGAAAACTCCTTACAGAGTGTTGGGCGAAGTGGTTCACAAGCAGCGGATGGTATGGCGGAAATCAATAAGAAACTTGATATGAACAATTTAATGGAAGCCGCTGAAGTCCTCCAAGGAATATCCGAAAAATTGATTGAAATGGGAAAGTCAATTGTAAATACAGCAATAGAGTTTGATGGATCACAGAGGAAAATTCAAGCTTCATTAGGGTTGACTGGAAAAGGTGCCGAAAACCTTCAAAAGATTGCTGTTGATACTTGGAAAAAAGGCTTTGGTGAAAATCTTGAAGAGGTAGATAATGCACTGATAAAAGTTTATCAAAATATGCGTGATGTTCCGTATGACGAGCTTCAAATGGCGTCGGAAGATGTTCTAACGCTAGCTAAAGTGTATGATGTGGATTTAAACGAAGCGACACGTGGTGCAGGACAATTAATGAGCCAATTTGGTTTATCTACACAAGAAACATTTGATTTACTTGCTGCCGGTGCTCAAGAAGGTTTAAATTATTCGGATGAATTATTTGATAATTTATCTGAATATGCGCCTTTATTCAAACAAGGTGGTTTTAGTGCTCAAGAAATGTTTACGATTTTAGCAAATGGAACAAAAAGTGGTTCGTATAACTTAGATTATATCAATGACCTAGTGAAAGAATTTGGTATCCGTGTACAAGATGGTTCGAAAGGTGTATCAGAAGGATTCGGCGATTTATCTGAAGAGACACAAAAAGTATGGAAGTCATTCAATGAAGGTAAGGGAACTGCAGCTGATGTTTTTAATGCTGTGTTAGGCGATCTTCAAAAGATGGATGACAAAGTAAAGGCAAACCAGATTGGTGTTGCTTTATTTGGCGTGAAATGGGAAGACATGGGCGCTGAAGCTGTACTTAGTCTAAATAATGTACATGGTGGCCTTGGTGATGTAACTGGACGTATGGATGAAATGAAAAAACTTCAAGAAGAATCACTTGGACAAAAGTTTCAAAGTGCATTGCGAGAAACGCAAGCAGCACTGGAACCGTTAGGAAAACAACTTGCCGATTTAGCTGCAGATGTTCTTCCGAAAGCTGCAAAAGGAATCTCTGATCTTGCTGAATGGTTTTCTAAGTTACCTGGGCCAGTTAAAGATTTTGTTGCCATTTCTGCAGGCTTGACAATTGCTATTACAGCTATAGGGGCTGCGATAGGTGTGTTATCTTTTGCGTTTGGTGCACTGAGTTTATCATTATGGCCTGTTTTGGGAATTATCTTGGGTCTTTCAGCTGTAATTGCAGGTGTTATTTGGGCCGTAAAAAACTGGGGAGAAATAACCGATTGGCTTTCAAAAAAGTGGTCGGAATTTAAAGATTGGTTTGGTGAATTGTGGGATAGTATAGTTCAAACTTGTGAAGATGCTTGGTCATCCACAGTTGATTACTTTTCTGGAGCCTGGTCAGATTTTTTAAATATGGTAAATGAGTTCTTTGAACCTATAGGTCAATTTTTCACTGATCTATGGACGGGTATTTCTGATACAGCATCTGAAATTTGGACAGGTATTACTGATTTTTTTTCAGAATCGTGGTCTTCATTCATTGAATTAGCAGATAGTATATTGTCTCCTTTAGGTGAATTTTTCAGTGGATTGTGGACGAGTATTGTTGAAACAGCTTCTGAATTATGGGGAACACTCGTACAATCTTGGCAAGAAACTTGGAATACCATTGTTACGGTTTTAGATCCAATTATTTCTTTGATTTCTACAGTTCTTGAGGCTGGATGGTTATTAATACAAGCCGGAGCGCAAATTGCTTGGGCGGCCATATCTCAATATATCATACAGCCGATTCAGGAAGCGTATGATTGGATAAGTGCACAAATTGGTGAATTAGTCACATGGCTTAGTACGCAGTGGGAACTTATAAAGGCTGCTGCACAAGTTGCTTGGGGCTTATTTAAACAATATATTACTCAACCTGTTCAAGAAGCATGGAACTGGGTTAAAGAACAGATCGGTACGCTTGTTTCTTGGTTAAATTCACAGTGGGAGACCTTGAAATCATATACTTCCGCAGCATGGAATCTAGTAAAACAATATGTCATTCAGCCTGTTCAAGAATTGTGGAATGCAACGAAAGAAAAATTGAATGATTTAGCAAATTGGATACTAGGTAATTGGGCCAAAATCCAATCTTACACACTTACGGCATGGAATTTAGTTTATAAATATATTATTGATCCAGTGATTTCAGCTTATAATTCTGCAAAAGAAAAGTTCAATGATATGTACAACACAGCACGGGAAAAATTTGATTCAGTAAAAAATGCAGCTCAAGAAAAATTTGATGCGGCAAAGAGATTTATCATTGACCCGATAAAAGATGCGGTGGATAAAGTGAAGGGATTCATTGATAAAATCAAAGGGTTTTTCAGTGATTTGAAATTAAAGATTCCGAAACCGGAAATGCCTAAAATGCCGCATTTTAGTTTAGAAACTAGCACGAAAAACATTTTAGGGAAAGACATTACGTATCCATCTGGCATTGGTGTACAATGGCGTGCAAAAGGCGGTATCTTTACTAGACCTACCATTTTCGGTATGAGTAATGGCCAGTTGCAAGGTGCAGGAGAAGCTGGGCGAGAAGCAGTTTTACCGTTGAATAAAAAGACATTAGGTGAAATTGGTGAAGGGATTGCAGCAACGATGTCTACTGAACCAACTGTAATTAATATTTATAATCCTTCAGTGAGGGATGATCGTGATATCGACCGCATGGTCGGAAAAATAGATGATGCACTTGCTCAAAAAGGGCGTAATTCAAAAATAGGAATAGGGAGGACTTAAATTGCTAGACATAGGTATCGATAATCAGTTAGCAAGTGACTATGGAATATGTATGGTAGAACGCCCTGTTATTCCTACAGCAGAACAAGAAGTAGAATATATTGAAGTGTCTGGTAGACATGGCTCACTTACAAAAAAAGGGGCGTTTAAAGACGTTCCTTTAAAAATAAAATTCAATATGCTTGAAGAAGAGAATATTAAGCCGTTAGTGCGACGTATGAAGGCTTGGTTGATGAATGGAAAGACATTATATTTTACTGATGATGATGTGTATCGAAAAATTAAACATGTTGTAGTAGGTGATATTGTAAATGAAATTGAAGAACACGGTGAATTTGAAGTGGATTTTAAGCTAGATCCCTTTGAATATACAGAGGATGTAAATCTAAAGCTTACCAAACCTGGTGTAATTTATAATCCAGGTACAATTGAATCTGATCCTAAGTTTTGGATTGTGGGAAATGGTACTTTCCGTATAACAATTAATGACGTCTCTTTTCAAATAAAAGATGTGAATGGTTCTGTTGTCATAGACTCAGAAGTACTTGAAGCATATACAGATACCATATCAATGAATAATAAAATGGTCGGGCAGTTCCCTATACTCAACATGGGAGAAAATAAAATAGAGTGGTCAGGAGCAATTCAATTTATGGAAATTCGACCTAGGTGGAGATATAAATGAT
The DNA here is from genome assembly GCF_051776705.1 of Bacillus cereus group sp. BceL291. Taxonomy (NCBI): domain Bacteria; kingdom Bacillati; phylum Bacillota; class Bacilli; order Caryophanales; family Bacillaceae; genus Bacillus; species Bacillus cereus group sp. BceL291. Next base: position 48,863 of record NZ_JBPWAP010000016.1, read on the forward strand.
TACTTTATATAAACCAAATGAGACTGACTTTACACACAATGGTATAGGGGCTTTAGATAAAAATATTTATAACGCAACTGTTGAGGAAGAACTCAATGGTTTATTTTTATTTTCATTTAGTTATCCATTGTTTGCACCACGTGGTCTGGAAATAGAGGGAATGAGCATCATTAAAGTTCCAACTCCTGATGGTGAACAACTGTTTCGAGTGGCAGCTCCTAAAGTCAGTATGGGTGAAATTAAAGCGCAATGTTATCACATTTTTTATGACTTAACAGAAAATCTAATTGAAGACATTTTTGCTGAAACAACAAATGGTAATGGAGCAATGAATCGTATGTCAGCAGGATGCCAATACAAGCACCCTTTTCAGTTTTATTCAGATGTACCAAAGATAGCAAGTGCACGTATTGTCCGTAAAAATCCTGTGGAAGCATTATTGGATTCTAGTCAAGACAATTCATTTGTTAATCGTTGGGGCGGCGAATTAAAACGAGATAATTTTGATGTGAAGATGCTACAAAATCGTGGTATGGATCGTGGGGTAGTGATTCGTCATAAAAAAGATTTGTTAGGGTATGAAGGTAATGTGGATTGGAAAAGTCCCATAACTAGAATCATGCCACAAGGTTTTGATGGGTTATTTCTTCCTGAAAAGTATGTGGATAGCCCACTTATAAATAAGTATCCTCATCCTAAAATTAAAGTGGTTGAGTTTAAACATATTAAAGCAGCTATTGGTGAAAATGCTGACGATGAAGATGCAGTTCCGTTAGAAGAAGCATATAGGTTATTACGCCAGGCAGCTAAGGATATGTTTGCTATTCAAAAGGTTGATCAGCCTAAAGCGAATTATAACGTTAAGTTTCAGGAGTTATCACAAACGGAAGAGTATAAGGATTATAAGCATTTACAGAGTGTTTATATGGCAGATACGGTTACGGTTGAGCATCAAGAAGATGGTATTGATATAAAGGCGAAGGTAATTGCTTATAAATATGATCCAATAAAAAAAGAGTATCTGGATATAACCATTGGTAACTTCAAAGAATCCTTTACGGACGTTTCCGGTAGAGTTGATCTGGTACAAGAAGAGTTATCCAATATGCCAGGCTCTATTTTGGATGCAGCAAAAGCGAATGCTACAAGCCTTATTAATTCAGGATTCGGAGGACATGTCCGTATTTATCCAGATCGTATTTTAATTATGGATACGAAAGATGAAAAAAGTGCTAAAAAGGTTTGGCAATGGAATTTGAATGGATTAGGGTATTCTTCCACAGGGGTGAATGGACCATACGGAACTGCCATTACAAGTGATGGAAGAATTGTTGCTGATTTTATTACTGCAGGTACGTTGAGTGGAAATCTTGTGCAAGGTGGAGAAATAACAGGTGCAACATTACGAACTTCAGATAGTGTGAACTATGTAAATATTTCAAAGCAATTCATACGCTTGTATGAGTCATCTAGAACAAGGGTGTTTGTAGGGTATTACAAAAATAGTAGAAATGAAATACAACCTACTCTTATTTTAGGCGGAGATTCAGATTCCACAGGGGCAAATGGGGCTATTATGGTGTACCAATTCTCAGATACGAGCGTTAAGTCTGGTGGAATTGGAATCACAAAAGGACTCGATGGCAATGGATACTTGAATGCAGCTTCTTTATACTTTTCGCAAACAGGGAATGCAATGCTTGATGCTGACAAAATGATTGTCCTAAATGCTCAAACTGATATGAGGTTTAAAGTCAAAGATCAGTTCCGCTTTTATCGTAATGACAATTGGATTGCGAGTATTGGAGTGTCATCTGGAGGAGATACAGATATCATACTTCCAAATGCTATGATACGAAATTCGAGTTACGAAAATGGCTATATTCAAATAAAGACAGCTCTTGGATCATATTATCAAGGAGTAATTGCTTCAGACTTCAAAGTTTCTTCTAAAGAAACATATAAAACCAATATCCGTCCTATTGCATTCAGCGCACTTGAAAAGGTAATGGAATGGGAAATTAAACAGTACAATTTGAAAACCGATATTCCCAAACTGTATGAGATGCGTATGAATCGTAAAGAAGGAGAGCCGGTAATTACTACAGATGCAATTCCTACACATTATGGTTTAGTTATTCCAAAGGAAGCAGAAGAAAATGGTGTAGGCCTATACGGGATGCTTTCACAATTGACAAGCGCATTTCAAGAGCATGTGATAAAAACGGATGCTAGATTGGAAGAATTAGAGCCATTAACACCTAAAGGGAATATAAAGCATAGGAACAGGGTGAAACGTCAGAAAAAGCCATTTAGACATGTGAAACGGAGTAGCTAGAAAGAGGTGTAGTTATGCGAAATGAGGAAATTATGATAGATTTAGCAGATCCTGTGTTTACAAAAACAATTCGTTCTCGGCAAAATGACAAGAATGGATTGAAGCTTACGGTGAACGTAAGAGAAAAAGGGGAGAAGGTGGATTTAACAGGGTATGTGGTTAAATATGAAGCGACAAATCACACAGGAGTATTCATTCGAGATGATGCTCAAATAGTTGATGCAAAGAATGGTGTGTTTTCATATTCGTTTACATCTCAAGCTGTTTCTACATCGGATGATTGGACGGCTTATTTTGTATTCGAAAAAAGTAACGAACGAATGAGTACACCAGACATTCGTATTACATTAAGACGAGATGTAAAAGAAGGGAATATTAAAATTGAAAATTACATTTCAGAGTTTGATAAAGCCCTTGAAATGGTTAAAGGGTATCAAAAGCAAATTGATGAAGCTAATAAACGTATAAACGAATTGACAGCAGCAGTTACAGGTCAGAAATATCAACTGTGGAAGGTTACAGACGATGATGGAAGTTCCGTTGATCTGGCTGCAAATATAGATTTGAATACAATTGTAAAATCTGGATTCTATGTAGGAAGCCAACTCAAAAATACACCAAATAATTCAATATATACATGGTTTGTCGCCGTAGAATCTAGCAGTAATGCAGCTCTTGTCCAAAAAGCTACACTGCTTGGAAACTGGAATGAAATTTATATTCGAATAAATAACAGTGGTAAGTGGTCCGAATGGTCTCGTTTGGTATTAGAGAAAGAGATTGTACCTAAAACAGGCGGTACGTATACGGGAACGACTCATTTTAATACTGATAATGCTATCGTAATTGGTAGTCGTTCGTATAAAACAGTTCTTCATAAAGGTGCACAAGGCCAACTTGTTATCGCTCCTTCTACAGAAGAGCAAGGTGATGAATGGGATTGGTCCAAAAGAGTAGAAATTCGAACTGATGGAACAATTAAACAGGCGACTGATATTGGATGGATTAACCTTCCTACAACTGGGGTAGAGAATGTTCCCGATAGAATTTTGAAATATAAAAGAAGCGGTGAGCAGATATCCGTCATTGGATCTGTTAGAAATCCAGCAAATACAACAATATTCGCAGTCCTTCCGGTTGGGTTTCGTCCTGTGCAAAACATCGCTTTCCCAGCACTCGCTTATGGCAATGGACCAACAGTTTGTGAAATTACAGTTAAAAGTGATGGTGGAATTTTCGTAAATGGTGTTCAAAGTGGAAATACAATTCATATTGCAATTAACTTTTTAATTTAGATATTACAGATTAAGCGTGCATAAGCAGGCTTTTTTATTTTGGAATGGGGTGATAACAGTGGACAAATGTAAAGATTGCGAAGAAAACAAAACGAAGGTTCAAGGCATAGAGGTACGTCTGGCTGTCGTTGAGAGTAAAGTTGTGAAAATCGAAGAAAGCATTGAGAAAATTAGCGCCAATACTACATGGATTCTTAGAATCATCATCGGAGCAATTGTAACAGCACTTATTGGATTGCTATTGAAAGGGGGCATGTAAAATGTCAAAAGAGAATATCAAAAAACGATTCCGCAACTGGCGTACCTGGATTGCGGTTTTTTCTTTGCTTGGATTTCTATTTACTAAGTTTGGAATGCCAGAAGCCAAAAACTTTATTGAAGAATTATTGCCTTATGTATTTGCGGTAGGTGTTTCATTAGGTATTTGGACAGACCATGAAGAAAAAGGGGAATATGTAAAATGAAAAAGACTATTAAAGTATTAAGCTCAGTTGTGACCGCTTCTATTATTCTATTAACATCTGTAGGAAGTGTTTTTGCAGATAGAGAAATGATTATTCCAGGGTTACCTCAAGTCGAATATCGCAATGGATATGGAGCGTATGAAGGTGTAGTAGCACATTCTACAGCGACTCCTGAAGCGCCTGCTATTAATATCCGAAACTATGAAGCAAGAACATGGCGTTCTGCATTTGTGCATTATGCAACAGATTGGGATGAAACAATTCAAATTGCTTCTACTAAGTATCAAGCATGGGGAGCAGGTCCGGCAGCTAATAAACGATTTGTTCATGTAGAGCTCTCTGAAACTAGTGACTCTATTAAATTTAAAAAATCATATGAAAGATATGTAAAGTTACTTGCTAAAATTTTAAAAGATAGAAATATCCATCCATCCATTGGATTGTGGACGCATAAAGACATTACGTATAAGCTTGGTGGCACAGATCACGAAGATCCGATTGACTATCTTCGTAGTCATGGTGTATCGGAATCAAAATTCCGTGCTGATGTATTAAAAGCATATAATGGAGATTCTATTTCAGTTGAAGCGAAACCACAGCAACCAAATGAAGTACCTGGTGTTATTAATGAAGTGGGAGTAGCGTATATTGATGGATACAATGTAAACCTTCGTTCTGGTCCATCCACAACAAATAGTGTTATTCGTAAATTACAAAAAGGTGAATCGTATAAAACCTGGGGTAAAGTAGGAAACTGGTTGAATCTTGGAGGAAATCAGTGGATTTATAATGATTCATCATACATTCGCTATAAAGAAGAATCGTCATCTGTGGAAGGTAAACGTGTAGTTTCTAAAGTGAATGACTTACGATTCTATTCAAAAGCTTCCTGGGCTGATAGAGATGTAGCAGGAACTGTCGATGAAGGATTAGGATTTACAATCCTTGATAAGGTATCTGTAAATGGCTCGCAGCAGTATAAAGTGAAGAATAGTAAAGGTAATGTGTACTATATTACAGCTAGTTCTTATTATGTAGAAATTAAATAGTAAGTATAAAAAGTGCCGGCTCTTAATTGAGTCGGCTTTTTTTATTGAGTATATTAAAAAAGTAATAGAGTCTTCTAAAAATACCTCTAAGTTCGTCAAAGTTTATTTTTAGAACAAAACTTTGATTTTCATGTTTAAAGGTCTCAACTACATTTACAACATGTTTATTAGTTATTTGTACAGATAAATTTCGATTTTTATTATCCGTCACTGTGACAATTCTTTTTTCATCGTCCACTAGATGTGGTCCCATTCCCCAAAAAATATTATTAGGATTTGATTTGTATTGTTGCCTTAAAGAATTATCAATGCATTCTTTTACTAATTTATCCATTTCGATATATTCATCATAAGTCATTTTAATTTCATTTATGCTTTGTGTTTTAAAATATTCTTGTTTAATCTCAATTAATTTCTTTTCTGAGTCAGCTCTTAAAACAATCTTTTGATAAGTATTTTCTTTGAATAAGCTTGTACGTTGCAATGTAATCACCGTCAACTTTGATAAGGATAGGGGTTATTATAAATCAGAAATTCTTCTAACTTGTTTTTTCTTCTTCTTAAAATTCCTTTTATATTCTTTAAAATCTTGCTTATCCACATGAAATTTTTCACCTGTAGCTACATTTTTAACTAAGTATGTTTTGCATGTGAATTCTCTTATATAGTAAATAATAACTCCTAATATAAGAGATAAACAAAATGTTGGAATAGCTAAGATAATTGCAAGTGCAGCTAGTATATTATCAGTTTTATGATCTCTCTGTAATACTAATCTTTTTCCCGCTGCAGCCTGAGCTTGTTCTAATTGCTGCATGCGTTGTAGCGATGCAATCGTATCATAACTCATGAAAAACCCTCCTTAAGAGTAGTAGACAAAGTCCCACTTGTATAAGAGAGACTTTGGATTTTTATTATTTAATAGTAACAAACTTTTTGAAGAATGCACTGCGCTTGTCTTTGTCATAAACATAAGGCTTATCAAACTTCTGTTGCCAAGATTTATCTTCAGTTTTTAAATTCTCTATTTTATATCCAATGTAAGAATTTAATTCTTTTCTATCTAAATTTATACTGTATGTTTTCCCTTCAAATGGTATTGTCATCTTTACAGTGCTTAAAGTTGGGAATTGTCTTAGTAGTCTAGTTGGTTCGCTTACTAATAACTTTTCAATTGTATGTCCCGTTGAAAAGTATTGTTTATATGCTTCATCATCTAATTTATTGTCAGGGTTATCAGTTTTATAAGATTCAAATGAATCGTAGAAAGTAATTTCAGCTTGGTTATTATTTACTTTCATTTCTTTTATGAAGCTTGCGCCTCTAATATTTTTAGCGTAGGAAACAAATTCTTCTTGAGTCACGGTTTCTTTGGTACCAGAGCTTTTGCGAACGGGATCTAGATTAATAAATACCATACATACAATAAATGAAATTAGAGCTGTAGAAAGATAAATTTTCACTACTCGTAAACGAGTGATTTTCTCTCCTCTTAATACAATTTTAGGCATGAATAAACCTATAATTAGAACGATAATTGACACAATAGATACTAGAAACAGTATCACTTCTAATGCGTTTAACAAAAAATCCACTCCTTAAAATTAAAATTGGTATAATACCTAAATCATACCAATTTCATGTAATACCTGTAAATGTTCGTTTCTAATTCATTGACGAAACAGAACGATTGTTCTATAATTTACACAAACAAATGTTCCTGTGGAGGTCATCTTATGAATCATTTACTTACATGCTCATTCAATCAAAAAATACCAATTGAATTAATTTATTTAAACGGTTCAGGAGATTTCTCTCAAAGAACTGTAATTGTCAGAAAGATATATGAAGATCGTATATTGGTGTATTGTATGAAAAAACAACAAGTTAGAACAATGAAATTAACTAATATACTATCTGTTGATAAAGTAAGAACAAAATATCAATACGCTTAAAAGGCTTAATGAGGTGATATTATATGACAAATGGAGTACCAAAACCACCAAAGAAGAAAGGTGGTTCAAAAAAGGAACCTAGACCATACATGGATGAATTCGAGCAACAAGAAGCTGCTGAATTAATACAATTGGCAGTACAGGATGATACAGAATTAGTGTTTACTGTGTATCGAAAGTATAAAGAACCCGATATTATTCAAGGTAAAATTGTTAAACTGGAACAACAAATGGGTAGAATTGTAGTGAGTGAAGACCCAAATATAATACATAAGATTCAATTCATGGATATTTTGAAAATCGCAACGCCTAGTTAATTTAGCTAGTTTTTTTTTTATATGGCCATAAATTCTTTATCAAAGTAGAACTTGTCCATTAATTTATTTACAATCCCGTTGAAATAAGCGAATTTACCCTTTTTCATTTTCGTTCCAGACTTAATTTTCATAACAAACTCTTTGATAGCTTTTAAGCCAATAGTAAGTTCCTGGTCTTTAGTAAATGCTTTATCACCTGTTGTATGGTTAACGATTTTATTACACTGTCTTACGACCTTCCACAGTTCTTGAATTGTTTTAGATTCACTGTAAAAAGAGTTAACTAAAGAAATAAAACGTTCTGGTACCCAATGAGCAACAAAGTCAGCTTGTTCAATATTCTCTTCTGGAGTATTGCTATTCTCATTACTATTACGTTTGTTTATATCTTTTATATTTTGTTTTAAGGTTTTAGTAGTTGTTTTATTGGTGTGACATTTTTCTTCATTTTTAACAGGAGCTTGTGTGACAACATGTTCTTCCACAATTGGTTGAATAACAATAGCATTACTTGTTTGTCTCATATCACTTTTACGCTTCATTTCTAGTTGTTTAATAATACCTAAAGACTCTAAGTGTAGGCATACTCTAATAACCGTTCTACGGCTAATATTGAGGTCTTCAGCGATGTGTTTTTTTGTTCTGAATGATACACCAAAGAACTTAGAAGAATAGTTGTGTAATTTATTTAATACAGCCAATTGAGTTTTATTTAACTGATCTACGAATTTTTCTTTGTATGCACGAACAGTCCTGTTTAATTCATCGACTGTTTTAAATGTTGCTAGGTTTTCATATGTTTCATTGCCTGCAATAATTGTAATGCTTTTTTTCTTTTCCATAACGATTTGTCTCCTTTTTGGAAACAAAAAAGCAACAGAATGCCAAGTGTAAGCAAACTGTTGCTAAGGAGCCCTTACGTACTGTAAAATAGTTCGTAAGAGTACAGCAAGTGTTTGCCTATCGTGAGTAGGCGGACGGTATATAGAGTGTTGACGCACTTTATATACACGCTGTGCTCTTTTGTTGTATTTATATGGCGTTTGGTCAATTGATGACTGGGCCACAGCTTTTAGCTCATTTAGCACAAATTCATGTTTGGTTTAAAGAATATGGGGTAAATATTAAGGAATAAGGGAAAAGCGGCTTACAATTATGTAAGTCGCTTTTTATTAAAGAAATTGTCATATAAAATTCAAAATCACCTTATAAATAATACTTAATTAGAATTATTATTTTGACGTACTTATTATTACTTGTTATAATTGGAAACAAACGTTCTTGAAAAAGATTCTCATTTATAAAATTGAGGTGTTATATAGATGACAAAGAAAAAAATAGGTTTACTCGTAATGGCGTATGGAACACCAGAATCATTAGACGATGTAGAGGCATATTATACACATATCCGTCACGGGCGTACGCCATCAGAAGAAGCGCTTGAAGATTTAATTGGGCGCTATAAAGCGATTGGTGGAATTTCACCGCTTGCAAAAATTACGAAAGAACAGGCGCATAAATTAACAGATTCAATGAATAACATATTTACAGAGTATGAATTTACTTGTTACTTAGGTTTAAAACATATTGCACCATTTATAGAAGATGCGGTAGAAGAAATGAAGCGTGATGGGATTGAGCAAGCGATTAGTATCGTATTAGCGCCACATTACTCTACATTTAGCATTAAAGCGTATAATGACCGTGCTATTCGTCTTTCGCAAGAAATTGGTGGTCCTGTTATTGAACCAATTGAACAATGGTATGATGAACCGAAATTTATTTCGTATTGGGCAGACCAAATAAAAGAGACGTTTACAGAAATTGATAATAAAGAGAAAGCAGTCGTAATTTTTTCAGCGCATAGTTTGCCAGAAAAAATTATTGCAACAGGAGACCCATATGTAGAACAACTAAAGCATACGGCAGATTTAATTGCAGAAGCTGCAAATATTCAAAACTATACAACGGGTTGGCAAAGTGCTGGGAATACTCCAGATCCGTGGATTGGTCCAGATGTGCAAGATTTAACGAAAGATTTATATGAAGAGCATGGGTACGAATCTTTCGTATATTGCCCAGTTGGTTTTGTAGCGGAGCATTTAGAAGTTTTATATGACAACGATTATGAATGTAAAGTTGTAACGGATGAATTAAATGCCAAATATTTCAGATCAAATATGCCGAATGCACAATCTGCATTTATCGACTGTTTGGCTGAAATTGTTTCCAAAAAAGTGAAGGAAATAGTTGACAAAGATTTAGTTTTGAATAATAATTAATTTATAATAATTTTAAATAAATAATGATTACTACGAAAGAAAGAGGAGGATCCCCCTAGATGAATCCAAATAATCGCTTAACAACAAACCAAGGTGCTCCAGTTGGAGACAACCAAAATTCTCGTACAGCTGGTCGTCGTGGACCAGTATTATTAGAAGACTATCATTTAGTAGAAAAACTTGCGCACTTTGATCGTGAACGTATTCCGGAGCGTGTTGTGCATGCACGTGGTGCAGGTGCTCACGGTGTATTCGTAACGAAAAATAGTATGAAGCAATATACGAAAGCAGCATTTTTACAAAATGAAGGAACTGAAACGCCTGTATTTGTTCGTTTTTCAACGGTTATTCATGGTCAAGGTTCTCCTGAAACAGCACGTGACCCACGTGGGTTTGCTGTTAAATTTTATACAGAAGAAGGAAACTACGATATCGTAGGTAATCATTTACCAGTTTTCTTCATTCGTGATGCAATTAAATTCCCTGATATGGTACATTCCTTAAAACCAGCACCTGATACGAATATTCAAACGCCAGATCGTTATTGGGATTTCATGACGTTAAGTCCAGAATCTACACATATGATGACATGGGTATTTTCTGATTACGGTACACCAGCAAGCTATCGTGAAATGGAAGGTTTCGGCGTCCATTCATTTAAATGGATTAATGAAGAAGGCAAAATTGTTTATATTAAATACCACTGGAAACCACAGCAAGGTGTGCGTAACTTAAATGCGAAAGAAGTGCAAGAAGTACAAGGGAAAGACTTCAATCATGCAACTCGTGACTTGTTCGATGCAATCGAAAAAGGAAATTACCCAAAATGGGATTTACACGTACAAGTTATGCAATTAGATGAAATGGACTCTTTAGACTTTGATCCACTAGATCCAACGAAAGTATGGCCAGAAGATCGCTTCCCATTAATGGAAGTAGGGACAATGACGTTAAATCGTAATCCGAAAAACTTCTTTGCAGAAGTAGAGCAAGTAGCGTTCTCTCCAAGTGCAACTGTAAATGGTATTGAGCCATCGGAAGATAAATTATTACAAGGTCGTTTATTCTCTTACCCAGATACACAGCGTTATCGTCTTGGTGCAAATTACTTACAAATTCCTGTAAACTGCCCATACGCAGCTGTTCATAATCAACAACGTGATGGTGCGATGCAAGTGAATCAAAACCCATCTACAATCAACTACGAACCGAGTCGTCATGCAGAGAATCCAGTTGAAGACAAAGCTTACCGCGATTCAACTATGAAAGTAGAAGGCTATGTATCTCGTGAAAAAATTGAGAAACCAAATGACTTCAAACAAGCAGGTGAGCGTTACCGTTCATTCTCTAAAGAAGAGCAAGATAACTTAATTGCAAACTTAACAAATGATCTAAAAGACGTAAATGAACGCACAAAATTATTAGCTGTTTGTAACTTCTTCCGTGCAGATCAAGAATACGGTATGCGTTTAGCACAGGCATTAAATGTTGATATTACGCAATATGTAGGAAATGCTCCGAAATAAATAGGAAAAGACGACCGAAGCCCGGTCGTCTTTTTTGTATAAAGTTATGTGGGGTATTTCGCATGTAAAACATGTCGCAATTTGTTGGTAAATCGATATGTTGTGTCGAACCGTTGATATATTGAAAGAAACAATCGATATATTTGAAAAATCGTTGATATATTCAAAAAATCGCTGATATATTCTCCCTAATACCAGATTGGGTATTGAGAAATCTATGTAACAAGTTCCCATTATTTAATAAGGCTAAGTGGCCTGAGTTCTACGATAGATAGGAACTCAGGCTTTTTTATGCAAAAAATTTATGAAATCTTTTTGGAATAAAACTGAGGACAAGAAAGAGGGCGATTTCTCCTAAAATAGCGACAATGATATTGAATAAAAAGGTACGGAAATTTGCAGTGATATGAGTAAGAATCGCGTATTTCCAATAAGATAAGCTCATGAAAATCACTCCTTGTAGCATTTTTTATAGTATATAAAATTTGTTTCGTAAAAGTGCGTGTCTTAGTTTGTGATTTGCGAAAAAACAAAATAAATTCTCAATATAATTTCAACAATTGAGTAATAAAACATGGAATATATTACCTGTTTAATTGCATAGGAATAGGAGTGTTTACAAAAATATTTTTTGAATTAACATAAAATTTACAAAAAACTAATAAATTGTTGAAATAATACAAACGTAAATATATACTCTATATATACTTTTTACAAAAAAAGGATGTGATGAAATGAATTACATGTTTACTTGGTAGGATAAGATTGATTCATTTTACAAATTCGAAAAAATTAAGTGAGGAGAAATGTACATGTTTCAATTTATGAAATCACCAATCGGTATAGCGGTTGGAGTAGCAGCGGTTATATTAGCGTCACCAAAAGCGAGAAAGGGGCTAAGAAAGCTAGCGGTAAAAACAGTATCTGCTTTTCTCGGTGCAAAAGAACAAATTCAAAATGCTAGTTCAGAAATGGAAGAAGCTTTACCGAAAGTAAAAGAAGCGGCACGTAAAGTGGCAGTAAAAACAGTATCGCCAATTATTGGAGCAGTAGAAGCTGTACCGACAACTATTTCTAAATTCCAGGAAAAATGGGCGTCTCGTGTAAATGCATATCATTCTGAGCAGAGTGTAGATTACGAAAGCATACCTGTTACTCCTTAGATAGTAAGTGATTTTACTTCCTTTACAAGGATAAGGAGGATGATGATGCAGAGTAAATTATTAAAAACGAGATTTATACGATCGTTACCTGGAAGAATTCGAATTGAAATATATAAACTAAAATACAACTTGGACATGGCGAACTTGATAGTAGAACGTTTTCGTGACGTGGAAGGTATTTATCAAGTGAGTCCCTCTATCTCTACAGGAAGAGCCCTGATTACTTACGATATCAACAAGACCTCTCTACATACCGTTTGTGAAATAATTAAACTCCTAGAAGAACAAACTACAAAGAATACTAACTTTAACAATATTGAAGAAACGAAGAAAGCAGAAGATTCTTCATCTAGTGTAATTTCTTACGAGAAAAAAGGTGAAGGTGTTCCATTGCCACTAGCGCTTTCTGTCGCTGGATTAGGTGCGTTCGGTATAAAGCAACTATTTATGGGAAGATCAGCTTTAGCTAGAAGTCCAGGGCTTTTTTACTTGTCGGGGGCTTTATCTGTTTTGACGGGATACCCGTTTTTAAAACGAGGATTCAAAAAAATGGTTGCTAGCAAAAAAGTGAATTCTGATCTAGTGCTTGGCATAGGAACGCTTGCACTCGCACTAGCGCGGGAAAATATCGTCGTACTAGCGGGACTTAGTCTATTAAATTATTTAAATTGGAAGCGTAGTCAAGCGAACATAAATGAAGAGAAAGATTCGTATAAAGAAAGAATTTTATCCCCGGAGATTAAAGCATACAGTGAAAAGCAATCGAAATGGGGCATGCTTTTTGGGGGAGCAACATGGGCCTTTACGAGAAATCCACTACGCGGAATGGCGGTTTTATTAGCTGCGAATCCGAAACCTGCAGTTTCGTCTGCTGAGTATGCATGGCGACAAGGAGATCTCGTTGCGAGGGAAAGAGGATATCTTATTCCAAATGAAGGATCGTTATCTCAACTGTCCCGAACGAGAACAATCGTATTTGACGATATATCGCGTATATGCTGTCATGAAGAAGCGGAGATTAGCTGCATTTCAGAAGATGAAGGGCAAGTTTGGTGCACGGCAGCCTCACTGCTGGAGAAAAGTGGGCATGATTGGAAAGAGGAAGTTGTGCAACGAGCGAAGCAAACAGGAAGAACGTTAAGGAAAGCTTTTGAAATCGAAGTTGATGACGAAGGGATAAAAGGTGACATACAAGGCATTCCATCCTTTATCGGGAGTAAAGTATTTGTGCAGCGAAATGGTGTAGATATAAGTGCTTATGAGTTAGAAGCGAAAGGACTTGGCAAAGAAGGATTTAACGTTCAGTTCGTTGCTAAAGGTAAAAAATGTGTAGGATTGTTAGTTGGATCGAAAATGACGATTACACCTGAATTCACAGAAATAATGAAAGAATTAGGTGAAAATCAGTGGAAGTTTGCAGTTTTGCAAAATAGTTTACATGTAAATCATAGTGTTCTTTCGCAGCACGGTATTGATGCAAGTTGGCAACATAGTGATGTTGTAGAGCGTGTGGAGCGTATTCGTTCGGATGGGGAAGAAGTATTATTTGTTTGTGAGGATAATATTGAATTTCCGTCTGTATCTTATTATGAAATGAAAAATATATTTCAGTCAATCGCCTATGCGAAACAAATCGATTTATTAGTGAAAGAACATTTTCGAGTAGCGAAAATATGGAATATTGCCGGGGAGATGCTGGCTGTTTGGTCTATATTCACGGCACCTATTATCGCTTTAATGGCAAATGCTCTATCTTTAACGTTTTTATCTAGAGCGAAGCGAGTAAGTGAGAAGATTTTTTCTAATAAAAAGTTACTGAATATGAACCACTCGGTAGCTAGAGAAACTTCTACAAAATGGTATGCACTCTCGCAAGAAGATGTAATAAAAGATTTACAAGTGGAGAAACAGCAAGGGCTAAGCGCTCGAGAAGTGCAAATGCGACAAGAAAAGTATGGAATGAATAGAATTGAACCGAAGCAGTCTGTTCCTTGGATTGTTTCATTTATGGGGCAATTTAAAGAGTTTACATCGCTTATTTTACTTGGAGCAGCTGGATTATCTGTATTATCAGGTGGGGTGTTTGATGGATTAGCGATGGGGACAATTCTCGTCGTCAATGCGGTAATTGGAACCCTTCAAGAGCGAAAAGCAGAAAAAGTAGTAGAAGCTTTAAATCAATTCCGTGCGCCAAATTGTATAGTAACCCGTGAAGGGGAAGAGATAGAGGTAGCAAGTAGTGAGCTCGTCCCAGGTGATGTTGTCTGCCTTCAAGCTGGAGACCGCGTACCTGCGGATCTTCGTATTATAGACTCTTGGAATTTAGAAGTTAATGAAGCGATGCTAACGGGTGAGTCTCTACCAGTTGAAAAGAAAGTGGATGCGGTAGGGGAAGAATGTTCGTTAGCGGAGCAGAATAATATGCTCTTTATGGGCACATCCGTAACGCGCGGCAAGGCGAGAGCTATAGTAGTGGAAACCGGGATGAGTACAGAGATGGGCTATATGATTTCCTTAATGAAGGGGGAAGAAACAGAGCCTACACCACTACAGCAAAAGGTGACGTCTATTAGTAAAACCTTTATTAAAGGAGCATTTGTGGCTGGCGGTATTGTGCTTGTAGCAGGATTGCTACGCGGTTTACCGATTACGCAAATGATTACAACATCAGTTGCTCTTACAGCATCTGCTGTGCCAGAAGGTTTACCGATTATGATTACAATCGCTTTAAGTGCAGGAATCTTTCGTATGCAAAAGCAAAATGCACTTGTTCGGAAGCTTTCTAGTTTAGAAACGTTAGGTAGAACAACTGTTATTTGTTCTGATAAAACAGGTACTCTTACGAAGAATGAAATGACAGTTAAAGTCATTGCCACACCAAATCGTATGTGGAGTGTATCGGGTGATGGATATGAACCAGTTGGTACAATATCGGATGTAACGTCGTCTAAAGTCGCAGCTGCTGTAGAGATGGAAGTAGAAGAAGCGACTTATCATGAAAGTGAAAAAACGCCGTTAGAACATCCAGATTTTGTTCGCGTTCTGCAAATTAGTGTTCTTTGTAATAATAGTAAGTTAGAACATGAAGACGATCAGTGGATTGTGAAAGGTGACCCAACTGAAGGGGCTTTATTAAGTTTTGCTTCTAAAGCGGGTGTTTCATATAAGGATATGGCATCATTTGAACGACATCATGAAGAACCGTTCGATTCTGAGACGAAAATTATGAGTGTCGTTTGTAAGGAAAATGAATCATTGTATAAGTTTTCGAAAGGATCTGTAGAGGCGATCCTTACTAGATGTAAATGGTATCAACATAACGGTGAAATCTATCCGTTATGTGATAAAGAAAAAGAGGTCATTTTACAACAAAATGAAGGTTTTGCAGAACAGGCATTACGTGTATTAGGTTTTGCGTATAGTAATGTTGAGAATAATGACCTTATTTTTGTTGGGTTAGTTGGTATGATTGATCCGCCAAAACCTGAAGTGGAAGAGAGTATTCGTGAAGCGATTGAACTTGGTGTAAAACCTGTCATGATTACTGGGGATCATCCGACTACGGCAATTTCTATTGCGAAGCAGACCGGTATTTGGAATCGTGATGATCGTGTTTTGACAGGGGTAGAAATCGACAATGTAACAGATGAACAATTAAAAGAAATTGTAAAAAATACTTCTGTTTTTGCTCGCGTAACACCGGCACATAAGTTACGTATAGTAGCTGCATACCAAGCGGACTGTCAAATTGTAGCGATGACTGGGGATGGTGTAAATGATACACCTGCTATAAAGAAAGCGAACATTGGTATTGCGATGGGGCAAACAGGAACAGAAGTAACGAAAGAAGCTGCCGATCTTATATTGAAAAAAGATCATTTCGGTTCCATTGTGGAAGGGGTAAAAGAAGGTAGAACGATTATTGGTAATATTCGTAAAGCGGTTGGATGTTTATTGACGGGAAATTTAGCTGAAGTATTAGTGACAAGTGCGGCAGTTATTGCGGGAATGCCGATTCCGTTAGTACCAATTCAAATTTTATTAATGAATCTTATTACAGATGCTTTACCAGCGATGATTTTAGCTGTAAATCCTGGAAACAAAACGAAGCAAACGAAACGTCAAGACATTGTTGATAAAGAGTTGTACAAAAAAGTTGTAACGCGAGGAATACTGCTTGGAGCAGGGTCACTTGCTTTATTCGGTATGAGCTTAGCGGCTGGCGTGCCTCTTGCGGTAGCGCAAACATCAGCATTTGCAGCATTAGTTGCAGGTCAACTTATTCAAACATTCTCTTGGAGACAAGAAGGATCGGACGAAACGATGCGTGATTGGTCAAAAGATCGTTTCTTTGTGACGGCGTTAGGAACGTCTTGGCTTGTATTATTATCAGCTATATATGTTCCGCCATTTGCTCGTATATTCCATACCGCTCCATTAACATTTATGCAATGGGTACCTGTTCTTTTTGTAGCTGGTACAGTATCTCAAATTTCAAAACCTATTATTAAATTAATCTCATATAAGAATGATGACTCGAAAAAGTTGGTAGTTAATGAACTAGCATTATTAAAAACAGTGTAAAGGAGTAATGAAAATGATACGAAAAATTGTTATTGGATCTACTTTAGCGTTAGCAAGTGCCGCTTTATTACCTGTTGTAAGAAATACACTCCGTCCACTTGTTGAATCAGGTGCAAAAGGTGTGAAGTCTACTTTTGAAACGATTAAAGAAGAAGTGGAAGATATTATTGTAGAAGCGAAAATGGATAGAATGCAAAAACAATTCGAGAAAGAACTTTCTTATGTTGAAGAAGAACATTCTAATGAACAAGAGATAATTGAAGCAGCTGCAAAGGTTGAGGAAAAGGAGGAAGTAAGAAATGACGCATAAAGCTGTTGAACAAGATGTGGATTACCATTTAGAAAAAGCGTTAGTACATTTTGAACAGGCACTAGACTTGAGTGTAAAAGCGGCATCTGAAAATAAGGCGATGCAAAAAGAGATTGCTACTAAAATGGGATCTTTTACGGGAGATATCTTTCAATCCGTTCGTGAAAAAGGAAAAGTGAATCGCATGAATATAATGAAGTGGTTCACTCTACCCCGTTTTTAAACAGAGCTGTTAAGTGGAAGGAATATAGGGAGTTATTTTCTCCCTATATTCATATTCCATGCTATGTATGTCACGTTAGTTTCCGGGATGTTCAACAATACGAAGGGGTGAACGAAATGGCAGCATGGATGATGGTATTAGCGCTAACGTTTTCATCAAGTATTGACAACTTAGGGGTAGGGATTTCTTATGGCATTCGAAATATAAAAATTAGTCATCTATCAAATTTTATTATTTCGGTAATTTGCTTTTTATTTAGTGTAGTAGGAATATATTTTGGCTTATGGCTATCAAAAATTTTACCTGGGATAATGCCGGTTGTAATCGGTTCGTTCTTATTAGTTATAATCGGTCTCCGAATCATCTTACTAGCAATTCCTCGGAAGGTTTCGGTGCAAGAGATTGAAGGAGAAGTGGGGGACACTGAAATAAATGGCTTAACGAAAAATATCGGTAAATCTGGGGAAATCGGTTTTGTGGAGTCTATTTTTCTTGGGATTGGTTTATCTGCTAATGCGCTCACAAATGGATTAGGAGCGGGTTTGTTCGGTTTGAATCCAATTGCTATTTGTATTGCAGCTGCAGTTGGTAGTTTTATTACAGTATGGGGCGGAGTTGTGTTGGGAAGAAAGATAGCTCACGTTCGCATCGGTAAATTCACTTTAGGTCAGTTTGGTACATTGATTAGTGGAACATTATTATTAGTTATTGCCTTTGCTGCATTTTTTGATTAATTCATAGAAGGTGAGTGAAAGTGAGATTACTGTATAAAAGACTGAAATATTCGGAATTAGAATCGGAGTTACAATTAGTAGAAAGTGTTTTAAGTTCGGGGTATTTTATTTTATTGGATTTAATCTTCGTATCTTTCTTATTAATGGTACTGACCTTTTCTATGCATCATTCATTTTTTATAGCAATTGTCACATTCGTGAGTTCTTACATAATTTGTGGTAGTGTATTTTTATTATTACGGAAATGGTTAAAATGAGTTGAAAAGCTATCTTAATTTTTTAAGATAGCTTTTTTGTTTACAAAATGTAAACATATAAAGGACTTCTATCTTGTAAATAGTCGAAAAAATTTGTTAATATGAATTGTATAGAGATTATAGTTGTTTTTCTTATAATAACTATGGTTATTCTCGTGAATAAAGGGGAATGAGATATGTCTCAAGATAATGAAAAAAGTAATCTTGGATTGTTGTTGAAAAAGTTACTTAAGGAAAAGTCTTTATCGATGCGAAAGCTTAGTTTGCTTACTGAAATTGATACGGCTACTATTTCAATGATTGTAAATGGTAAGCGAAAGGCAAATCCGAAGCATTTGCAAAAGTTCGCGGAGAGTCTTGGTGTTCCAGTTGGTGATTTGTTTGTGGCAGCAGGCTATTCTATTGAAACGAAACAGGAGGAGCAATCGGATATTCATGTTTCCATTAATAACATTGAACATTTACTTGAATCCGCACAGCTCTATGATCAAAAGTTTAGTATATCGAATGTAGAGCAGCAATTAACGAATTATGAACAATATTCGCAAACAGAAGAAGGCAAAGAAACGATTGAAAAGGGGTTTCTTGAAAAGATTCAAAAGGTAAGCAGTATTGGCCCGTTTATTAATGATTTAAAAGAATTGTATGAAAGATTTACGAAGAAGAAGGGAACGACTGCAGAACTTGCTTTAATGGGAAGTGCGCTGATCTACTTTATATTATCGGTCGATGTAATTCCGGATTATATATTTCCAATCGGCTATTTAGATGATGCGGTTGCAGTACAACTCGTTTTAAATGCACTAATGAAAAGGTAAGATGTTTATACGAATAGATAGATAAGGATATTTATATACCAA
The DNA here is from genome assembly GCF_051776705.1 of Bacillus cereus group sp. BceL291. Taxonomy (NCBI): domain Bacteria; kingdom Bacillati; phylum Bacillota; class Bacilli; order Caryophanales; family Bacillaceae; genus Bacillus; species Bacillus cereus group sp. BceL291. Next base: position 68,220 of record NZ_JBPWAP010000016.1, read on the forward strand.
TAGTTTGAGATAATTGTATCGTTATGAATATACGAAAAAGGTGTACCCCGTGTTAGAACGGAGTACACCTTTTTCGTTTTAATTTGCCGATTCTTCTACATACTCATAAGCTTTCTCACCATGCATCGAAATATCAAGTCCCATGTGTTCCTCGTGCTCATCTACTCGAACGGGGAGGAAAAAGCTAATAACTTTAATAATGGTGTACGTCATTATGATTGTAAAGGCATAGGTTGCCCCGATTGCTACAAGTTGTTTAAACAGTAACGCGGCGTTTCCGTAAAACAATCCGTTCGCACCATCCCCGTTTACGGCAGTAGTTGCAAATAGTCCTGTTGCAATACCGCCCCAAGTTCCTCCGATGCCGTGGCATCCAAAGGCATCAAGTGTATCGTCATACCCGAATTTTGTTTTTAAGAAGAAAACGGCGCCAAAGCATAATATACCACCAATTGCTCCGATAAGAAGGGCGGAGAAAGGTGTAACGAACCCGCAAGCTGGTGTAATAGCGACTAGACCAGAAACAACTCCGCAAGCAGCTCCCATTGCGGTCGGTTTTGATTGGAAGAACCATTCAGAAAGCATCCAAGTTAGAGCCGAGGCAGCGGCGGCTATATTTGTATTAATAAATGCAGTTAACGCTACGTCGTTTAAGGATAATGCGCTGCCGACGTTAAAGCCGAACCAGCCAAACCATAATAAACCTGCGCCTAACATTGTAAATGGCAAATGGTGAGGAGAAGAACCATTTATGTTTTTTCGTTTTCCAAGGAAAATAGCTAATACAAGACCAGCAACTCCGGAAGTGATGTGAACGACGTTTCCGCCAGCGAAGTCTAGGGCGCCAAGTTCCCTTAGCCACCCACCGACGCCCCATACCCAATGAGCGACAGGATTGTAAACGATTGTTGTCCATAGAAGGATAAAAATAAGAAAGGCAGAAAATCGCATTCTTTCAGCAAATGCACCTGAAATTAAAGCTGGAGTTAAAATGGCGAACATGAGTTGAAACATCATGAATAAATTGTGAGGAATAGTAGATGAGTAGTCTGGATTTGGTGCGTAGGTAACTCCGTTTAGACCGAACCAATCAAGTGTACCGATAAGCCCGTGCCAATCTGGTCCGAATGATAAAGAATAGCCGATAACAATCCATTGAATCGAAACGATAGCCATTGCACTATAACTATGCATCGTTGTACTGAGTACATTTTTGCTGCGAACCATACCTCCATAAAAAAGTGCCAATCCTGGTGTCATCAACATGACCATTACTGTCGCCATAAACATAAAAACTGTATCTCCCATATCCATGATCTCTCCTCCTATAATGTTAGAAAAAATAACATATATTTGTTATGTTTCATATCATATTCGAAATTAAACCGAAAATCAACTAAAAATTCAGAAGATTATATATATGATGTAATAAAACCTAACATGAATTATTTTGTGAGGATTAAAATCGACATATGCGCTTCATTCAGAAAATTGGTATAATATTCTTACAATTAAAGAACTTGGGGGATGCGTGTGGGAAAAATACGGACTAGGAAACTATTCATTTGTTTTTGCTTAGCTGTTGTTTTGTTTGTACCAATACATACTTTTGCAGACGAAAAAAGAGAGTGGCGAGATGAAGTTATATACTCCATTATGATTGATCGCTTCAATAATGGAGAACCGAAAAATGACAAGCAGTTAGAAGTTGGTAATTTAGAAGGGTATCAAGGCGGGGATATAAGAGGAATTATAAAAAGGTTGGATTACATAAAAGAAATGGGTTTTACTACCGTTATGCTTTCGCCGCTTTTTGAAAGTGGAAAGTACGATGGATTAGACGTGCGAAATTTTAAAAAGGTAAATGAACATTTCGGGACAGACAATGATGTGAAAGAACTTGTAAAAGAAGCTCATGCAAAAGGAATGAAAGTTGTATTTCAATTTCCACTTGGAGAAAACGAACGACAGGTAATTGACGCAATGAAATGGTGGATAAAAGAAGTTGATTTAGACGGAAGCTATGTTATACATAGTGAAAAAAAGCCGCGTTCCTTTTGGGATAACGCGCAAAAAGATATGCAAGTGATAAAGAAAGATTTTCGTATTATGACAAAGGAGGATGGTGAATACAACGAAAAAATAGTAGAATCGTTTTCTAAAGCAGATGTATCGGTGAAATCGTTATACGATGTGAGTAAAAAAGAAGGAGAATTTGTTACGTTTTTAGATGATCAAGAAACAAAAAGATATGCGCGTATTGCAAAAGAAAATATGTATTATCCGCCATCACGTTTAAAACGGGCGCTTACTTATTTGTTAACATCACCTGGAATTCCGAATTTTTATTACGGAACTGAAATTGCATTAGATGGAGGAAGTGTACCCGATAATAGACGATTAATGGATTTTAAGTCAGACGAAAAATTTATGCAGCACATAACAAAACTAGGTGAACTTAGGCAGGCGAGACCGTCTTTACGACGCGGTACGTTTGAGCTTCTGTATGATAAGAGCGGGATGAGCATACTAAAACGAAAATATAAAGATGAAGTAACTTTAGTAGCAATTAATAATACGAAAGAAACACAAAAAGTCTCCTTACCTGCAGGTGCAATTGGTGAAAAACAAGAGTTAAGAGGATTGTTGCAGGATGAAATTATAAGAGAGGGAAACGGAAAATTTTATCTCGTTTTAAAGCGTGAAGAATCAAACGTGTATAAAGTTAACGGAGAAACAGGTGTGAATTGGTTATTTATCTCCTTAATCGTTGGTGTGAATGTATTATTTATTGCGTTTTTAATTGCAGTTAAAAGGAAACGTAGATGAGAAGTTGCTGGCTCTATGTTCATGTCTTCTTATTGTATATGTAAGTTTGTTCGGTGGCGCGATAGTATTTATTCTGTTGATATGAAATTTCTTAAGAGAAACGATGTGAGAATGAAAACGTCCCTAGTGAGAGGAGGGCCAGGTTAGGAAGGGGATGTTCTTCCTAACCTGTTTTTTGTGTTAGCACCGATAGGGAAGAATCTTTGAAGCAATCAATAATTGTAACTATATTGATTTTACATTACATTAAAAGTTAGAGAATACTCTTATACTAATACAGTGCTAAATAGTAGGTGGAAAATGGAATTTTACGATTTGGGTATTACCATTAAAGAGCTTAGAATTAAAAAAAATATATCACAATCCGAATTATGTCATGGAATATGTTCACAAAGTCAAATTAGCTATTAATCTAAATACTTTATACTTATTAGGTGAACTTTACTATTTAAAGGGATGGAATTTATTGAGATTTAAACAACAGAATGAAGAAGATATTGCAAATAACATGAAAAAAGCATTATTTATATTTGAACTAACAGAAAAAGAAAATCTGATAAAAATGGTTAAAGAAAAATATTTTGAAAACCAAAATGAAAAAAGCCACTCATAATTCATTTGGGGATTACTTGAAATATAATAGAACCTACAGGGAAAATCCCTGTAGGTTCTAAACTTATAAACTTTCTTCTAAAATATTAGTGTTTAATATAAATTTTTGAATAAGAGTTTACTTAGTGTACTTTTTATTTTGAAGTCTGCATCTTTATTAACCATTTATGCTTCTTTTTAACTCCATCCAAATATAATTAAAATTAAGATGGTTCAAGTCGGAGGAAGGCGCTTTGAGGTGTCTTTTTTTATGACTTTTATCATTAACTATTTAATGTTTTTTAAATGATTACATGACATAGTTTTTTTGTACCAAGCTTTGTTGATACAGTTAGACTTATCCGTTAGTGAATTCGCATTATTAGAACATCCTACAGTATTTAGGGAGAATGTGGCCAATAAAAACCATAGTATTAATTTCTTCATATAACCACTTCTAACTCTTTTTTAATTAACATTTTTTAAGTTCCTTATTAATTTTACAATACATTAAAGGTTGGGAAATATTCTTATACTCATAAATTGTTACGTTTTGGCGGGGGGAGGAATTATGAGTTACAGCGATTTTTAAGATGACTTTGGTCTAGGGTGTAGTTACTAAGAAAAGTAATTCAAATCGAAGGGGGAAACGTCTTGAGGTGTCTTTTTCTTATTTTCAATAAGGTCTGCTAAATACATGTATAAAACAAATTCTACAATAAGGCCTAGTTTAATCATACGGTCACTTGTAAAGTATGCGTATGGTTAGACCCTGTTCACTTAGCGATTTTCACCGCATATACCTTTTTCTATAGTTTGTTCTCGTAATATTGTCTCTACAAGACAAAAAAGAAAACTCCTCTAATTAAGAGGAGTTTTCTTTTTAGCGGTAGTTAATGAACTGTACGTCGATTGGTAAATCAGCGCTACGAACAGCTGCGATTACTGCTTGTAAGTCATCACGGCTTTTTGCTGTAACACGTACTTGATCATCTTGTACTTGTGTTTTTACTTTTAATTTCATTTCTTTAATGATGTTGTTAATTTTTTTCGCGTTATCTTTATCGATACCTTGTTGAAGTGTTGCGCGTTGGCGAACAGTGTTGCCAGTTGCAGCTTCAACTTTTCCGTAATCTAAGTTCTTAATTGGAACGTTACGTTTTACAAGTTTAGAGATAAGAACGTCTTTTACTTGCTCTAATTTAAACTCGTCATCAGAAGTTAAAACAAGTACTTCTTTTTCTAATTTAATATCACTTTTACTTCCTTTAAAGTCATATCGGTTTTGGATTTCTTTTAATGCGATATTAATTGCGTTTGTTACTTCAGGTAATTCTACTTTCGAAACGATGTCAAAAGAACTATCTTTTGCCATAGTTAGCACCTCCAAATAAATTTCTAATCTTTTTATGTACTGTACATACTAAAGTATAGCTGAAAACGAGTCTAGACTTAAGTGTTTTCGTACTTATATTCATGTAACCTCATTTTATTATAGTGAATTTTGGGCAGTTGGACAAATATAGGAAAAATCATGTTATAATTAACTTTTGTTTGGAATGATAAAAAAGATAATTTTATATATATAGAAGGGAATTAAAAAATATGTATTTGCAAATAGGATCGATTGAACAGGTAACTGTTTTACGCGAAACGGAAATCGGATATATGGTTGGGAATGAAGAAGAAGAAATTTTCCTACATAAAAACGAAGTGGCTGGAGAAATTGAAGAAGGCGATACGATTGATGTATTCTTATACCTTGATCACCAAAATCGTATTTCAGCAACAATGAAGGAACCAATTATTACAACTTATGATTGGAACTGGGTAAAGGTTGTAGAAGTTATTCCTAGTTTAGGTGTGTTTGTTGATATTGGTGTGTCAAAAGATATACTAATTCCAGCTGATGAGTTCCCGATTTATATGCCGGTATGGCCAGAAGTAGGCGACGAATTATATTGTACGTTAAAATTAACGAATCGTGATCGTTTAATTGCTCTTCCGGCAAGAGACAGTGATATGCAAGAAATTATCGTAGATGCAACGCCATCTATGCGTAATAAAAACGTAAACGGACGTGTATATCGTTCACTTCAAGTTGGTTCATTCATACTAACGGATGAGCATTTCCGTGCTTTCCTACACCATACAGAAAGAAAAGAACAAGTCCGCATCGGTCAGCGTGTAACGGGCCGTATTATTGACGTAAAAGATGACGGTACAATTAACATTTCACTTCTTCCTCGTAAAGAAGAAGGAATGGAAGATGATGCTGCAGTAATTTATGCATATATGGAAGAACGAGGCGGAGCAATGCCGTTTTGGGATAAGAGCCATCCAGAAGATATTAAAGAACGCTTTAACATGAGTAAAGCTGCATTTAAGCGCGCACTTGGTAAGTTGATGAAAGAAGAAAAGGTTTACCAAGAAGAAGGTTGGACGTACTTTAAGAAATAAGGTGGATGAAAAAAGAACTATTCTTTCTCTGAATTTTTAAGAGAAGGGATAGTTCTTTTTATTTTTAATAATGTATTCGCTCTATAAGGTAGATATTGTGAAAGAAGTAGGCAGGATGGAAACTAAAGTTATAGAAGAGGTATGTTATAAAGTTTTAAAAATATATGGTTAATTATTATGTAGTTTTTTAAGTGAGATTTTGATTGTAGTATTTCTTATGTGATTCATTAAAAAGGCTAAAAGAATATAAGAGATTTATCGCAGTGTTTGTACTGCCTATCCTGCTATTTGCCGGGCAGTAAGATCATCACTGATTAAAGTTTCATTTTATGTATAAAATTGTGATAGCTTTTACACTGTGTTTTGAATTTTTACAACGCTGACAGTATTAAAAATATAAAATAATTAGGATGATTATATGCATATTTGGATACTAACAAATTGGCGGAAATATTATAATCTAGAAGAGAAGAGTCATCGCATGGGACTACGAGTAAAATTCGATAAAGATGTTGATCCTGAAGTGAGAAGAGCTATTAAAGAGTTTTGTAAATGGATACGCCGAGAATATTTTTTTCCAATTAGAGTACCTATTTATGTAAAATCTTCATATAAAATAAAGGCGATGGATGGTGAGTTGGTCTATGGTACTTTCTTTGAACCATTTGATCGAAATGATGAGCCGTATATTCGTATTTCGACAGGAGATTATTACGATGAGCTAGAGAAAAGAGGGAAAGATGACGCTTTGGGAGGATATTTGTTTACTATTGCGCATGAACTAACACATTATTTTCAATGGATTAATGATATAAGACTAACGAGAATTGGATATGAGAGGCAGGCTACTGCTTATTCAGGATATATTATTGATGAGTATAAAGAAACTAGAGAGCATCCGTGAAATAGAAACTTTATGGATAATTGGAAGTATGATAATTAGCAATGGGCTTGAATGAATGCCCTAATATTTAGGGGCTATCCGGGATTAGATATCTGAGTTATTAAACAAAAATAAGTGTGGGTAATACGCTTTGACGAAAAGGTGTGTATATGAAATTTTATAACGCAGTATATCTTATAATTTCTTATGATGATGAGATATTGAAAGAGAGGTACGAAAATGCAAGATAATGTACTGGAACAATTGATAAAGAGTCTCTCGGTATTATCCCTTGAAAAAGAACACGAAATAGCAGCAGTTGATTTACATGATATATATGAGAGCACTGAAAGATTCGAACAATTACTTGAAAATATTATGAACTCACAACAGTCTAAAGAAGAATTAATAGATGCGCTAATTGAAGTGGAGATAGAATTAGATCACATCAATTGGCATTACAAAAGCTTGAAGAAAAAGTTGGAAATATTGATGAAAGATTAAAAAGCACAACCTTATTTAAAAAAATAAGGTTGTGCTTTTTTAATTTCCTTGCGGAGAAACAAGAGTAAATGTATCTTTCAAATCACTATCATTTATTTTAATATTTGCCTTTTTTAATTCCTCTTGTAACAATTTTTTGCTGAATACAGGATCAGCAGTACGTTCTTCCTCTAAGTTTTTGCGAATAGAGTTTTTTACCTCATCGTAAGGTTTTAAATCTTTTTTATCAGTTAATTTAATAACGTGATAACCGTTTGATGATTTTACGGGATTGCTAATTTGTCCAACATTTAGTTTGTAGGCAGCCCTTTCGAATTCAGGAGCCATTGTACCTGAATTGAAGTATCCAAGGTCTCCGCCTTTATCTTTTGATAGTAGATCTTGTGATTCTTGTTTTGCTAATTCTTCAAATGAAGCACCAGCATCTAGTTTACTCTTTATTTCTTTCGCTTCATTTTCGTCACTTACTAAAATGTGACTCGCTTTAATTTCTGGCTTATAGTGGTCTTTTACGTCTTTCTCTGTAATGCTTTTCTTAATCGCTTCATTCATAGCAAGTTTGAACTTAATTTGATTTTTGAAATCCTCTTCATCTTTTAAACCATTATTTTCTAATACTTTTTTGAATTGATCTCCATATTGTTTTTTTACTTTTTCTACTTCTTTATTTACCTCTTCATCAGATACTTTATATTTTTTTGTGATGACGTCTTGTGCCATCATTTCGTATAGCATGTCTTTTCCGTAACGATCTTTCAATTGTTTTTCGAAGTTATCCTTTGTAATGGTCGAGTCTGTTGCTGTAGCGACTGTAGCTGAGCCGTTTTTTTGTCCGCAAGCAGATAACATCAATATACTTATTAGTGCAGTAATAATGAAAATATGTTTCCCTCTCATGCCAACACCTCATCCGAATATGTTATCGCTATTGTAGAATATAGAAGTGAACATGAAGTGAATTTTTAATGTTTTTTTCCTTTAAAATGTAAAAAAGTACATCAACATAATTGTTGATGTACGATGGAATCAAAGGTGATCGGTCTTTTTAGAGTATGCACGTTTACCTTGCTGAATATTTTTTTGCTCTTGCTCATTTTTTTGTGTGCGTTTTGCGTTATTATCGCGTGCTTTTTTGTCGTTATCACTCGTATGTGGCATATGTATCAACTCCATTTCTAAACGTTGTACGTTTATCATTTCCTTTTTCGTAAAGACTATGTATAGCGGTGCATTTATGAAGGGTAAAGGTGGATTCGAAATGGATTTGAAGTTGAATTATACTGAACTTATAAAGAAGTTAATCGTTGTAATCATCGCAGGTTTATTAAACGCGATTGGGATGAATTTATTTTTAACGCCAGCAAAAGTGTATGCGAGCGGCTTTGCTGGATTGTCTCAATTATTATCACAAATATTAGGTGATTTTTTATCGATTCACATATCTACGGGAGTATTGTTTAGCTTATTTAATATTCCTGTCGTTATTTTAGCGTGGAAAAAGGTTGGAAAGGCCTTCACCTTTTTTAGTTTTCTTTGTGTTATATTTATGACTCTGTTTCTAGAAATCATCCCTGTTAGAGCGGTTTCGAATGATATCATATTAAATGCGATTTTTGGCGGGATTATTTCGGCAATTGGAGTAGGGATTGCTTTAAAGTGGGGTGCTTCTACAGGTGGATTAGATATTATCGCCATGATTTTATCAAAAATAAAAGATAAGCCTGTCGGTACATACTTTTTCTTTTTTAATGCAATTATCATTATCGCTGCTGGCTATGTATATGGATGGGAAAAAGCGTTGTATACGCTAGTGACTTTATATGTATCAACGAGAATTATTGATGCAATTCATACTCGTCATGTAAAGATTACAGCATTAATTGTTACGAAGAATGGGGCAGACGTAAGAAAGGCGATTCACTCGCGATTAGTAAGAGGGATTACAACGATACCAGCAACAGGTGCTTATACGAATGAAAATAAAGAAATGTTAATGATGGTTATTACCCGTTACGAGTTATACGAATTAGAGAGGATTATTAGACAAGTGGACCCAGGTGCATTTACAAATATACTGCAAACAGTTGGGGTGTTCGGATTGTTTCGGAAAGATTAAAGAGGACCAAAGTTGGTCCTCTTTTTTAATGTAAATTCGTAATGTTTTGCAATTGCTCTTGCATTTCACGGAGCTGAACTTTTTCAGCAGTTGAAGAGTTTGCGTAAGCGGATTGCAAAGCATTTTTTGCTCTATACACGAGATCTTGTTGCTCAGTACCGCTTGAACAAGATACGGCATTTTCAACAGCATCTCTAGCTTGTTGGAATAGTAAGTTCCCCATTTAAACCCCTCCAAAAGAAGAGTTACTTCTTGCTTTTTCTGCCTCAGCTAATGTACCTCTGTACGGGAATCTTGCATCATGCTTCATAACAGCATCGGCTCCTTGTTGGATAAAACGTTTTGATTTGTTCTTTTTACCCATTCGAAAAACCCCCTTTATTTAGCTGAAAACAATCGACGCAATGTCTCATGCGTCTACTTATAGTATGGACATTTGGCAGGAAACTATAAGTAGGGAATTTTTAGATTACAACCCAAGAACCTCTTCTAAATATAAAGCAATACCATCTTCTTCGTTCGTTAACGTCGTATGGTTTGCGAGTGATTTTAATTCAGGGATGGCATTTCCCATTGCGATGCCATGACCAGCAAATTCAATCATTTCAAAATCATTATCTTCATCACCGAAAGCGATAATGCGCTCTTGTGGAATGTTGTAATGACTAGAAATTTTTTGTAATCCAACTGCTTTATTTAATCCGCTTTTCACAATTTCAATAATCGGCCAAGGTGCGCCCCATTTTCTATGGTCGATTACTTCCGCATGCATATCCGTTAAATGTTGACGAATTGCAGTAGAATGCTCGTCATGTGCGTCAATTAATAAGCAAGTTGGATGATCGTTTAAAATATTTAATAAGTCTCCGGTAAAAATCTTAGGAGAGCCGAATTCGAAAATATGTTTTTTATCTTCATCAATTTCACGAACATACACATCGTCCATTACTTCCGCGTATATATTTTTTACGCCAAAATCAAAGCAAGCTCGGACAATTTCTTGCGCTGTTGCTAGCTCAAGAGGAGAGTGATGTGTTCCCCAGTTTGAATCAAGAGGATGATGTACGTAAGCGCCGTTAAAGTTTACGATAGGTGTGTTAAGATCAAGTTCTTTATAGTAATCGTAACTAGCACGGAATGGACGTCCTGTTGAAATAACAACAATATGTCCCTGTTCCTTTGCTTTTGCAATTGTATGTTTCGTTCGAGTGGAAATTATTTTGTTGTCTGTTAATAAAGTGCCGTCTAAGTCTAATGCGATTAAATGTTGTTTGTTCATAATTTCACCTCTTATAATAATTTTTTTGTATCTATCTGTATTTCCGTTTTTAATATGCAGAAATAAGAGGTTAGGCTCGGTGAAATCACCATAGATGGAAATTTCACTATATATCCATCTTACGTCTCAAAGTGCTGTGGTGTCTACTATTTATCGTTGGAAATTAAGAAAAGTCAACATCTTTTTAGAAAGTTCAAACAATGTTTCTTTCATTATGTACAAATTGTGAAAAGGGTTACATTGCTCGTGTGGTGAGGCATATAATGAACATGTAATCTTCTCGTATATGTTTGACTCTCCTTTGAAACTAGCCTAGAGTAGGTTGGTTTCTTTTTTTTTCTACAAGTAGGAAAGAAATCCCTGCTTACGCTTGTGTCATTCATATATATGTACAAGAATGAGATGTAGTACTGTTTCCTAAACATGACAGAACAGCTTTCTTTTAAAATGGATATACTAATGAGGCAAGACGTCATGGAAGGAGAATGAAGATGGGACAAAATCGCAGGTTTCGTTCTGGACAAAAAGCGCCGAATGATGGCATTTACGTAGAAATTGGTGAAACGGGAAGTATGGTGAAAGATCCGCAAATGGTGAAATTAACTGCCGGTGAAAAGTTTCCGGATAACACGAATCATAACCGCCAGTGGACATATAAAAGAAAACCGTAACAGAAGCCGCAATCATTATTGCGGCTTTTTTGTCGTTACACATTGTAATTTCATTTACCGTATTTTTTAGCAGTATAATGAATGCTCTCTTTTTCTTTTTCAAATAATAAGTTTGAAAATACATAGGCAAAATTATTGTATAAAAAAGTCAGTTGGCGTATAATCAAATCAAAGGTCAAAGAAAGTCAAACTTTTGGAGGGCTGTAAAGATGGACTTAAATCAAATGACAACAAAAACACAAGAGGCGATTATGAGTGCCCAATCTTTAGCGGTATCTCATCATCACCAAGAGGTGGATACTGTTCATCTATTACTTGCATTATTAGAAGAGCAAGATGGATTAGCAGTACGTATATTTCAAAAAACGAATGTTGATATAGAAGCATTAAAGCAAGGTGCTGAAAGTTTAATTAAAAAGAAACCTTCTGTAACGGGGAGCGGTGCAGAAGTTGGAAAATTGTATGTAACGAGCGCTCTGCAACAACTGCTTGTAAGAGCAGGGAAAGAAGCAGAAAAACTGCAGGATGATTACATTTCAGTAGAACATGTGTTGCTTGCTTTTTCTGAAGAAAAAGGCGATATAAATCAATTATTTACAAGATTGCATATTACGAAAGATAACTTATTACAGTCTTTAATGACAGTTCGGGGGAATCAAAGAGTGACGAGTCAAAATCCAGAAGCAACTTATGAAGCGTTAGAAAAATATGGTCGTGATTTAGTGGCGGAAGTGAGAGCAGGGAAAATCGATCCTGTAATCGGCCGTGATAGTGAAATACGACGTGTAATCCGTATTCTTTCACGTAAAACGAAAAACAATCCGGTTTTAATTGGGGAGCCAGGTGTTGGTAAAACAGCAATCGTTGAAGGGCTAGCCCAGCGTATTGTGAAAAAGGATGTACCTGAAGGATTGAAAGATAGAACGATTTTTGCGTTAGATATGAGTGCACTCGTAGCTGGTGCGAAATTCCGTGGTGAGTTCGAAGAGCGTCTGCAAGCTGTATTAAATGAAATTAAAAAGAGTGAAGGACGCATTTTATTATTCATTGATGAACTTCATACAATAGTTGGAGCTGGTAAAACAGAAGGAGCCATGGATGCAGGAAATATGTTAAAACCGATGCTTGCGCGTGGTGAACTGCATTGTATCGGGGCGACGACGCTCGATGAATATCGCAAATATATTGAGAAAGATCCAGCGCTAGAAAGACGTTTCCAACAAGTATTAGCAGAAGAACCAACTGTTGAAGATACAATTTCAATTTTACGTGGATTAAAAGAACGCTTTGAAATTTATCACGGTGTAAATATTCATGACCGTGCGATTGTAGCAGCGTCAGTTTTATCAGATCGATATATTTCAGATCGATTCTTACCTGATAAAGCAATTGACCTTGTTGATGAAGCGTGTGCAACAATTCGTACAGAAATCGATTCTATGCCAACAGAATTAGATGAAGTAACGCGCCGCATTATGCAGCTGGAAATTGAAGAAGCGGCTCTTGGAAAAGAAACGGATCGTGGTAGCCAAGAGCGTCTAAAAACATTGCAACGTGAATTATCGGATTTAAAAGAAGTTGCAAGTGGTATGAGAGCAAAGTGGGAGAAAGAAAAAGAAGACATTCACAAAGTTCGTGACTTACGTGAACATTTAGAACGTCTGCGTCGTGAATTAGAAGAAGCAGAAGGTAATTACGATTTAAATAAAGCAGCCGAACTTCGTCACGGGAAAATTCCAGCAATTGAAAAAGAGTTAAAAGAAGCGGAAGAAATGGGCGCGCATAATAAACAAGAAAATCGTTTATTACGTGAGGAAGTAAGTGAAGAAGAAATTGCAGATATTGTTTCACGCTGGACGGGTATTCCTGTTGCGAAACTCGTGGAAGGTGAACGCGAGAAATTATTACGCTTAGAGCAAATCTTATCAGAGCGTGTCATCGGACAAGAGGAAGCAGTAAGCTTAGTGTCAGACGCAGTTCTTCGTGCTCGCGCTGGTATTAAAGATCCGAACCGCCCGATTGGTTCTTTCATCTTCTTAGGACCAACAGGTGTTGGTAAAACAGAACTTGCAAAAACGTTAGCGCAGTCTTTATTCGATAGTGAAGAGCAAATGATTCGCATTGACATGTCTGAGTATATGGAGAAACACGCAGTGTCACGCTTAATTGGTGCACCTCCTGGATATGTAGGATATGAGGAAGGTGGTCAATTAACAGAAGCGGTAAGACGTAAACCATATTCCGTTGTTTTATTAGATGAAATTGAAAAAGCACATCCAGAAGTATTCAACATTTTATTACAAATGTTAGATGATGGGCGCATTACAGATTCGCAAGGTCGTACAGTGGACTTTAAAAATACAGTTATTATTATGACTTCAAATATTGGATCTGCTCATTTACTAGATGGATTAGAAGAAGATGGTTCGATTAAAGAGGAATCAAGAGATCTTGTAATGGGACAATTAAGAGGACATTTCCGCCCTGAATTTTTAAACCGTGTTGATGAAATTATTTTATTCAAACCTCTTACAACGAATGAAATTAAAGGCATTGTTGATAAAATTGTAAAAGAACTACAAGGTCGTCTAGCTGACCGTCACATTACAGTAGAATTAACAGATGCAGCAAAAGAATTTGTTGTAGAAGCTGGTTTCGACCCAATGTACGGAGCTCGTCCATTAAAACGATACGTACAGCGTCAAGTGGAAACGAAATTAGCACGAGAATTAATTGCAGGAACAATTACTGACAATAGTCACGTAGTTGTTGATGTAGAAAATAACGAATTAGTCGTTCATGTGAAATAAAAATAAAAAAGAGTTCGGATAAAATCCGGACTCTTTTTTTAGTGTTGTTCTACTGGCTCGTTTGGAATTGCAGCTGAAATTGCTAGTACTAACACAGCAAGAACAACTGAGAAAATAGACGCTTGGTTAAAGTCGTATGTACCGCCAGTCATAGAGCCGATTACATAGCTCATCATATGTACAAGTAAGAACGACCAAATTAATGCCCAAATGAAACGCATATTTTACACCTCTATTCGTTCAATCTGTCCTTATTGTAACACAATTGAAAAAAGAATATAGAAAAATATTTGTAGATTTTTCAACGCAAATTTGCATTCCGTTCATACATTATAAAAGAGTACTTTTATATGTTTAGAAAATAAGGCGGGGGAAAAATGAGTATTACGGAACGTTTTTTTTACTTAGAAAAAGAACCATGTGTCATTTATTTACCGGAGAAGCCAAATGGATTTTCTGTTATGCTCCTCGGTGATTATAACTACTTTATTGAGAATGGTACAAGTTTATGGACACAACATGCGGGTAAATCTTATTTTTTACATGGTCTTATTGAACAAGGCTACACGGTCTTTTCCTCTAATTTATACGGAAGACATTGGGGAAACGATCAATCTGTTCGTCTGGCAAAACGTTTGTATGATGTTGTTTTGAGAAAAGAGACGTTAAATGCGAAAATGCACATTATGGCAGATGGTATGGGAGCGCTTGTAGCACTTGAAATGATGAACAAATATCCTGAATGTATTCGTTCTGTTGTTATGCTAAATCCGTGTTTAGATTTACCGGAATATGTAAGTTTTGAGAAAGAGCATAAATTTTTTTACAAGAGACTCGTGAAGGAATTAAGTTTGGCGTATGATGCCAAAGAAGAAGAATTAGAATCAAAAATAAATAAGAAATCATTTACGCTTCTTCCATCTTGTGTACCTGTTAAAATTTTCGTATCAACACAAGAAAAAAGAGGAAGAAAACAGCAGTTGCGTAGATATGAGAAAATGAGGCAACTAAATCAATGTGATACTTCTGTCTTGTTCCATCTGCAAGATGTGAAATATAAAATGGTTAGGCAAACGACTGATTTCTTTAAAAAATATGAAGAAGAATTATGAAGCTCCCATATACATAAATGAGGAGCTATTTGTTTCAGAGGGAAAGGGTTGGTGGTATGGAACGCGTGCTGATAATAGGTGCACTTACGTTTGTAGGTTATCACCTTGTAAATAAAATGATTGCAGAAGAAGTGGAAGTCTATGGTCTTGATTTTGATGAATTCGATAGTATGACCAAAATTAATGAAGAGAAGTTATTATTAATTGGGCGAAATGCGTTATTTACGTATTATTCGATAAGAGATGAAGATGGATGGAGATCGGTTGAGGAAGAGAGATTCGATACTGTTTATTTTTGCTTATATGAGCCAAATCAGCAAAGTGGATTTCGGAATGAAAGAGTCATATTACAATATTTAAAGCGAATTATAAGAATGTGTGAAGAACAAAAAGTGAAGTTAAATTTAATTTCTTCTATTGAAGTAGGCAGTACAGATGAATCCGAAAATAAGCGCCTATTTTTGAAAGTAGAAGAAGGATTGAAAAAAGGGAATTTACAATATAGTGTATTTCGAGTTCCAACATTATATGGACCGTGGCAACCGTCCTTTATGATGTTTCATCAGCTTATTTTATCAGAATTAGTTGAAAAAGAGTGGCGTTGTACGATTGAGGAAAAGGGGAATGATTTACTTTACGTTGAAGATGTATGTGAATACTTATGGGAACATGGAACGAACGGGGCGCATCTTGGTATATACAATTTACTTAGTGGTAAACAGTCATTATGGGAAAAAGGTATGAATCTTTTACGCGCGGATGATAAAGTAAATAAAAATAATAGCGAAGTAAGAGATGAGGCTATCGAAGTAATTTCGATAAAAAGAAATACTCCGTTAGAATACGGTTTAAATAAGCAACTGGCACACATGAAAAAATATAAAGAGTTATACGAAGGGTAGTACGCGTGTTACACTATTGTATGTGAAAGTTTTAATGGAGAGGAAGAGTATAATATGAACGAAAAAAGCATGCAGTTTTTACAAATCGCAATGAAGCATTTACCGGAAGCAAAGGCAATTTTAGATGATAATGGAATTGCACTTGATATGGAGAAGGCACAGCCGGTGTTAGAGTTGTTAATGAAAGTTATGAACGAAGCTTATGAGCTTGGGAAAGCAGATAAAGAATAAAAAGCATCTTTTTAAGATGGAAGAGAGGCCCGAACCGTGGATAGAAGCGGTCAGGGCCTTTTTTATTCTCGCCTGGGGGAAAACCAGAGATATGAAGAGGATAAAGGAAAAGTAGTGAGGAGAACTGTCTAGTTTAGAAGGAAAGCAGATAAAGAATAAAAAGCATCTTTTTAAGGTGGAAGAGAGGCTCGAACCGTGGATAGAAGCGGTCAGGGCCTTTTGTATTCTCGCCTGGGGGAAAACCAGAGATATGAAGAGGATAAAGGAAAGGTAGTGAGGAGAACTCTCTAGTTTAGAAGAAAAGCAGATAAAGAATAAAAAACATCTTTTTAGATGGAAGAGAGGCTCGAACCGTGAACAGAAGGGTTTGAGTCTTTTTATATTTGAGAGGTATGTTTCTGTTTCTTTTAATGAAAAATAAAGTGGATAATGCGTTAGCTTTCTGTTTTATGCGAAATATATTCTAGACAAAAATACATTTATGTTTTAAAATTAGTACCAAGTCATAATAATTGATATAAAACGGAGGGCTGCGATGTGAACGTGGGCATTTTAGGGATCGGAAGATATGTGCCAGAAAAAGTAGTCACAAATCACGATTTAGAAAAAATAATGGATACATCCGATGAATGGATTCGTACGAGAACGGGAATTGCAGAAAGACGCATTGCCGATGATACAATAGATACTTCATATATGGCCGTAGAGGCTGCAAAAAAAGCACTTGAAGATGCAGGGGTTAGCGGAGAAGATATCGATCTTATTTTAGTGGCGACAGTAACACCAGATCGTGCGTTTCCAGCAGTAGCTTGTGTCATTCAAGAAGCGATTGGAGCGAAACATGCAGCTGCAATGGATGTAGGTGCAGCATGCGCTGGTTTTATGTACGGAATGATTACAGCGCAGCAATTTATTCAAACGGGGACTTATAAAAACGTATTAGTAGTTGGTAGTGATAAGCTATCTAAAATTGTAGACTGGAATGATCGAAATACAGCGGTATTATTTGGAGACGGAGCCGGTGCTATCGTAATGGGAGCAGTTTCAGAAGGAAGAGGCGTTCTATCTTTCGAATTAGGAGCAGACGGAAGCGGCGGTAAGCATCTATATCAAGACGAGTATGTTATGATGAATGGCAGAGAAGTCTTTAAATTTGCCGTTCGTCAACTTGGTGAATCTTGTCTTCGCGTGCTGGATAAGGCTGGTCTTACAAAAGAGGATGTGGATTTCTTAGTACCGCATCAAGCGAATATTCGTATTATGGAATCTGCAAGAGAGAGATTAAATTTACCACAAGAAAAAATGAGTATGACAATTGAAAAGTTTGGTAATACATCAGCTTCTTCAATTCCAATTGCAATGGTAGAGGAATTGCAAAATGGACGTATTCAAGATGGTGATTTAATTATACTTGTTGGTTTTGGTGGCGGATTAACATGGGGAGCAGTCGCTCTTCGTTGGGGTAAATAAGGACTGAGAGAAAAAAAGGAGTGTATTTTGTATGGAAAAAAAGAGGGTCGTAATTACAGGACTAGGAGCTGTTACACCGGTCGGAACAGATGTTGAAACAGCATGGGAAAACATTAAAAAGGGTGTATCTGGAATCGGACGACTTACAAGAATTGATCCGGAACTATTTCCAGCAAAAGTAGCAGCAGAAATTAACGACTTTGAAGTCGAGAAATATATTGATAAAAAAGAAGCGCGCCGTATGGACCGCTTTACACAATATGCAGTAGCAGCAGCGAAAATGGCAGTTGCAGATGCAAAGCTTGAAATTACAGAAGAAAACGGACCTCGAATTGGTGTATGGATTGGATCAGGTATTGGCGGTATGGAAACATACGAAGAACAATTTAAGATTTTTACTGAGAAAGGCCCACGCCGCGTGAGCCCATTCTTCGTACCGATGATGATTCCGGATATGGCAGCAGGTCAAGTATCAATCGCAACAGGAGCAAAAGGAATTAACACTTGTTCTGTAACGGCTTGTGCATCTGGTGCAAACTCAATTGGTGATGCATTTAAAGCAATTCAGCGTGGTGATGCTGATGCAATGATTACAGGCGGAGCAGAAGCACCGCTAACAAGTATGGCATTCGCAGGATTTAGCTCAGCGAAAGCATTAACATTTAATGAAGACCCAGCAACGGCTTGCCGTCCATTTGATAAAAACCGTAGCGGTTTTGTAATGGGTGAAGGCTCAGGTATTCTAATTCTTGAAGAATTAGAGCACGCATTAGCGCGTGGTGCTCACATTTACGCGGAAATTGCTGGTTATGGTGCAACTGGAGATGCGTTCCATATTACAATGCCTGCTCCTGGTGGTGAAGGCGGAGTGCGTGCAATGCGTCAAGCTTTAGCTGATGCAGGCCTACAGCCAGAAGATATTGATTACATTAATGCGCATGGTACAAGTACGGATGCGAATGAAAAATATGAAACGATGGCAATTAAAGAAACTTTCGGTGAGCACGCGTATAAAGTAGCGATTAGCTCAACGAAATCAATGACAGGTCACTTATTAGGAGCAGCTGGTGCTGTTGAAGCGATTTTCTCTATTAAATCAATTACAGACGGAGTAATTCCGCCAACAATTAACTATGAGACACCAGATCCAGAATGTGACTTAGATTACGTACCGAATCAAGCGAGACACCAAGAAGTAAATGCAGTATTAAGTAACTCATTAGGATTTGGTGGTCATAACGCAGTGTTAGTATTTAAATCGTATAAATAATAGATGAAATAAGGAGTTTTTTCGCAATATATTGCGAAAAAACTCCTTATTTATTTTTACGCCTTTTTCTCCTGTAGCATATACATAAGAAAAAGGAGGGATAAAGATGGGGATTGTTGAAACAGCTGAATGGCTACATTTATATTATGGGCAGCCAGAAAAACTTTGTGAGAAATTTACGAAGTATATTCCGTTGCCAAAAGAAAGGTTGTATCGCTTTTTAATTTCAAAAGGGATGTATCGCCCGATCATGCGCGGAGAAAAGGAAATTAAAGAATTAGAGGAAAAGGAAATTTGGAAAGAATTGAGCCTGGAGTATGATAAACTGAAAAACTGGTTAAAAGGTCCAGATGTCCCTGTCTTTATTTTATTATCAGATTCCTATAATCGAACTGTACAAGAAGAGTATAACGGTAGGGCTGGATTATCTATGCGTCATGTTATTTTCTTATTCGTATGTGGGCGGAATTCGGTAGAAGAATTAAAAGTGTTATTAGCGCATGAATATCATCACATATGCAGGTTACATCAAATTGAGACGAAAGAAACAGAATATACATTACTTGATACGATGATTATGGAAGGGCTAGCTGAACAAGCAGTAACAGAAAGGTATACAGAAAAAAACAATGCACCGTGGACGGCGTATCTTTCAAAGGAAGAGGCTATTTATTATTGGAAAAATATTGTACATGAAAGAATAAGTATAAAACGAGGGACAAGGGAACATGACATCTTATTAAATGGCTTTCACTCTTATCCGAAGATGCTTGGCTATGCGCTTGGATTTCATATTGTCAAAGATTGTGTAACTTTGGAAGGAGAAGATACACTTTCTTTATTATCTATAGATGCAAAAGAAATATTGAATAAAGCAAGTACATTTCATATATAAAAAAACAGGAGTTCTATTTCCTGTTTTTTTAGTATTAATAGAAGAAAAAATAATAATTAGAATATATTTCCTCAAGTGGAATAAAGTTAAGCAAAAATGAACATAATGATTGGTACAAACAGTAGTGAAGTGAGGGGTAGTGAATGTTATATCTACATGATGTATGGGTAAATTGGTTTGAAGGTGAAGAAAATGGGTATAACGTTTGTCATTTTTACGAATGGCGGAAAGATGATACGATTGAGCTATTAGATCAAGTGCCATTATTAAAAGTAGATGCCACATTATATCATTACATCGAGAACGAATTGTTAGAGCTTCCGCAAAAAATGCTGGAAGACGTACATCATAAGGCTTATATTCGTAAAAATCATGAACGTTTGCAGCAAGAGTATTGCTTTGTTGTTACAGATGGAAAAGGAATTATTGCGATTGACACAATTGGTTACAATGTACCAATTCGCAAAAGCAGACTTATACCACGCCAAGAGCAGATGGTATATGAGATGGTAGAAAATGTACAAGCAGAAAAGTATGAGTTCCAAGTAGAAGAAACAGAAAAAGAACATCACATTTTATCACCATCGCCTTTCATTATGAATGGCTTGACTCGTAAAGAAAGACAGCTAAAACAATTATTATTTATGGCGTTAGATCAATTACATACAACGAAAAATACAGCAGAAATTCGCTATTGGTTCACAGAGTGGGATCCATCAGCATATGGAATGGTTCAACATATGGAATTTGAAGATATTTGGGTTAAGCTGTATGATGAAGCGAAAACAGGCTGGTCTGATAAGCATGAACAATTATGCGAGCGTCTCGTAAAAGGACAGCCATTTTTTGAAAAGTTATGGGAAATGGAAAATGAGCAAAAGGTAAATTAAAAAACCGCCAATTGGCGGTTTTTTAATTTTGTAGTAATCCAGCTCCAGCGGCAAGAATGTTCGGTGGCTTCGCGCCTTCCTGCGAGGCAAAAAGCGCCTCTACGTCAGGAGCTCCATCCCCCTCACATTCTGAACGAGCCGCTTCCACCTTATATGTAATCCAGCTCCAGCGGCAAGCTCTTCGTGTCTAAGAACCTTCCGCATAAGAAGGAAAAAAGCTCCTTTTATGCGAAAGAACCTTAGCCAGTCAGAGCTGAACGAGCCGCTTCCACTTTATATGTTACCTACGTTTTCTGCTTAGTCCCATTGCGTTTTCTACTTTGCGTAGTTGTTTGAATGCAACGCGGTTTGCTTTTTCTGCACCTTTGTCTAGAATTTCGTCTAGTTCTGGTGAGTTGATTAGTTCGTTATATTTGTCTTGGATTGGACGAATTGCTTCTACGACTACTTGCGCTAGGTCGCCTTTGAAGTCGCCGTATCCTTTTCCTTCGTACATTGCTTCAATTTCTTCAACTGTTTTTCCAGAGAATGAAGAGTAGATTGTTAATAAGTTAGAGATACCAGGTTTGTTTTCTTTATCAAATTTCACAATACCTTCAGAGTCAGTAACAGCACTCTTAATTTTCTTTTCAATTGTTTTTGGTTCATCAAGCATACTGATCATTGATTTTGGATTCGGATCAGATTTACTCATTTTCTTCGTAGGTTCTGTTAATGACATAACGCGAGCGCCTACTTTTGGAATACGAATTTCAGGAATTGTGAACACTTCACGGAAGCGTTTGTTGAAACGCTCTGCTAGGTCGCGTGTTAATTCCATATGTTGCTTTTGGTCATCACCAACTGGTACGATTTCAGTGTTGTAAAGTAAAATATCAGCAGCCATTAATGGTGGATACGTAAGTAATCCAGCTGGAACTGAATCTCTACCCGAAGCTTTATCTTTATATTGCGTCATACGTTCTAATTCTCCAACGTAAGCAACAGATTGCATGATCCATCCTAATTGAGCGTGTGCTGGTACTTCTGATTGTACAAATAAAGTAGCTTTTTCAGGATCGATGCCGCATGCTACATAAAGTGCAGCAAGACTGCGGATGTTTTTACGAAGTCCGACGGGATCTTGAGGTACTGTAATCGCATGTTGGTTTACAATACAGAAATAACAGTCGTGTTCATTTTGAAGCTCTGTAAACTGCTTCATTGCGCCTAAATAGTTTCCAAGTGTAATCGTTCCACTTGGCTGAATACCAGAAAAGATAACTGACATAAGTAATTCCTCCTAAAATTGAATGCGTGATGGGGGGGAGAGAAGGCAAACAAAAAAGCCCATTCATCCCAAAAACTATAGGGACGAATGGACCGCGGTACCACCCTAATTATTTCACTACTGTGAAATCTCTCTAATCCATAATAACGTTAGGATATAACGCCAAAGCCTACTACTTTCGGTTCGGTTTGGTGCTCAAAAGCCCATTCCATACTGTACAATTACTTGTTCACACCAACCACAAGCTCTCTGAAATTGCCTCAATATGTACTCTTCTTTATCATCGCATACATATAAATTTATTTATTGTTACTTGAGCTCTTTTAATATGAAAGAACTAAAGTTTTATAACAAAATGTTTTGCTGATTATTATATCATATGGGATAGTGTTTGCAAACTACATCAAAATAGTAAAGCTAATAAGGGTCGAGAACAACCCAAGGAAGATACCTGTAATACAAATTGGATATGTCCATTTGAATGAATATGTTTTATAAATACGTTCTTTCTTATCTGTAGGTTCCTCGACTTCTTCAATTAAAGAGTCAATCTTTTTGTTCGTACCAAATACTCTTTGGAATGCGTAAATGGTTACATTGAAAAAACCATTTTGAAATATGTATAAAAAACCGCCGATAAGAATAAAAAACAGTGCAATATAAAACAAAATGTTGACAAAGTTCAACAAAAATTGAGATGAAATGAGGAATGCGCCAATACTAGAAGCAATCATCGCTATAAAAATTAGTATACAAGTATGAAAAAAAACTTTATTCAAAATATTCCCCTCCGTCAAAATATTACTAGAATTATTATACTATAAAAGCTATAATAAGTACTAGGATTAATTTTTTGAAAATTATACGCAATTAAAGGTCTGATTTTAAGATGATGGTAGCAATGTTAATGTATCCCTTTACGAAAAATTTAAAATATAAATATTTTATTAAAAATTTTAACAAAAAAACAAAAAACTATATTCACAATTGTTATATTATATGTATAATGAAAATTGTAGAAACTTGGAGATTATTCTTTCAATTCTACTTTTTAACAAGTGAGGGTACAGGAAGTGCAATTAGGGGAGGCAACACAACATGAAGAAAAAGATACCGTTATTACTTGCATCAACTTTAACTGCAAGTATGTTGCTTAGCGCGTGTAGCTACCAAAAAGATGACGCAAAAGCAAAAGGGAAAGAGAACGCTACGAGTAGTAGTAACGGAAAACAGATTCTTAATTTAACAGAGTTATCTGAAATTCCGTCAATGGATGCATCATTAGCATCTGATTCTTCATCTTCTACAGCATTAAATAATACGATGGAAGGTTTATATCGTATTGGCAAAGATCAAAAGAGAATGCCTGGAGTTGCAGAAGATGTCGAAAAGCTAGATGATGGGAAGAAATACATATTTAAATTAAGAAGAGATGCGAAATGGTCGAATGGGGAACCTGTAACAGCTAAAGACTTTGTGTATTCATGGAAAAGAGCAGTAAATCCAGATACAAAAGCAACGTATTCATACATTATGTTCGATATTAAAAATGCAGAGAAAATTCATAAAAAAGAATTACCTGCTGACCAATTAGGTGTAAAAGCGATTGATGATTATACATTAGAAGTAGAATTAGACAATCCCGTTCCTTACTTTATCGATTTAACAGTTTATCCAGTATTTTACCCACTAAATGAAAACTTTGTAAAAGCACAAGGTGATAAATTTGGTTTAGAGGCAAATACAACATTATATAACGGTCCATTCGTTATGAGTGATTGGAAACATGAACAAAGTTTCCAATTCAAGAAGAATCCTTCATATTGGGATAATAAAACGGTTAAAATCGAAGAAATCAACTTTAATATTGTAAAAAATACAGCAACTGATGTAAATTTATATGAGACAAACGCGATTGATCGGGCGGCTTTAACGTCTGAATTTGTTGATAAGTTTAGAAAAAGCCCAGAGTTCCAAACAAGAAAAGAGGCAGGGGTTGCTTACTTAAGATTTAATCAAAGTAATCAGTACTTAAGTAATAAAAACTTAAGAAAAGCAATTTCAATGTCCTTTGACCGTGATAACATTGCAAAAGTTATTTTAAATAACGGCGCAATTGGAGCTTACGGATTTGTTGGAAAAGATTTCGCTGAAGGTCCAAATAAAAAAGATTTCCGAGCTGAAAATGGAAAGCTAGTTGAAACAAATCCAAAAGAAGCAAAAAAGCTTTGGGAAACAGCGAAGAAAGAGCTTGGAACTGATAAAATCGAACTAGAATTCTTAAACTTTGATAATGAAGATGCTAAAAAAGTTGGGGAATTCTTAAAAGGTGAGATGGAAAAGAACTTACCAGGTTTATCAATTAAAATTAAACAGCAACCATTCGCACAAAAAAATAAATTAGAAGATTCTCAGCAATATGATATTGCGTTTGGTATTTGGGGACCAGATTTCCCAGATCCAATCTCATATTTAGATATGTTTGTTACGAATGGTTCTCAAAATAAAACAGGGTATTCTAATCAGAAATATGATGAGTTAATCCTAAAAGCTAAAACAGATACAAAAGATTTACAAGCTCGCTGGGACAACCTTCTAGAAGTAGAGAAGATGTTAATTAAAGAGGATGCAGTTATCACTCCAATCTTCCAAAAAGGTTCAGCGTATGTAGTAAAAGGTGCCGTAAAAGATATTATCCCAATTAACTATGGTGGTAAATTAACTTACAAATGGGCATCTGTTGAACAAAAATAATCTTTTTTTTTCCATCGTTTACAAGGGTATATGCCTATGATGGGCATATGCTCTTATTTTAAAAAAATAAAAGTAAGAATATTTTAAACTATCTTATTGCTTTTGAGAAAAACGGGGAGGTGCTTGACTATGGGACGTTATGTATTAAAACGTTTCGTGTACATGGCTTTGACATTATTTTTAATTACTACAATGACTTTCTTTTTGATGAAATTACTTCCGGGTTCTCCGCTTAAAAACCAGGAGAAGCTATCACCGGCACAAAAAGAAATCATTCTTGAAAAATACGGATTGAATGATCCGGTACCAGTTCAATATGCACGTTACTTAGGTAACTTAGCAAAAGGTGATTTAGGGGTATCATTCCAATATGATAACCGCCCAGTAACAGACATGATTGTGGATCGTATTGGACCATCAGCCCAATTAGGTTTACAAGCGATTATATTAGGAACATTTATCGGTTTAATTTTAGGTATTGTTGCCGCACTTCGTAATAATACGTGGGTAGATTATAGTGCAACAGTTATTTCGGTACTCGGAATGTCGGTACCATCATTCGTATTCGCCGCATTACTGCAATATTTCGTAGGGGTAAAACTAGGCTGGTTCCCAGTAGCATTCTGGAAAGGACCAGAGTTTACTGTAATGCCTACAATTGCATTATCGATGGGAGTTATCGCGACAATCGCACGTTTCTCTCGTGCAGAATTAATTGAAGTTATGCAAGCCGATTACATTTTAACAGCGAAAGCGAAAGGAATTAGCCAAGGCGTTATCATTGTCAAACATGCACTTCGTAACGCGTTAATTCCAGTTGTAACAATTTTAGGACCAATGGTTGCGGCATTAATTACAGGAACACTTGTTATCGAGCAAATTTATGCTGTACCAGGACTTGGGGAACAATTCGTTAAATCGATTACTTTAAATGACTATACAGTTATTATGGGAACTACGATTTTCTATAGTGCGATCTTCATTTTAGTTATTTTCATTGTCGATATTTTATACGGAATTATTGATCCTCGTATTCGTTTAGCGGGAGGGAAAAAATGATGAAAGATGTACAAAAATTATCTCCAGATTTATTTCAACAAGCCAATCAAAATAATGTTGATAATGAAGTCATTGCCCGTCCAAGCTTAACGTTTTGGCAAGATGTAAGAAGACGTTTATTCCAACATAAAGGTGCGATGCTTGGCCTTGTATTGTTAGTTATCATTGCGCTATTAGCGATTTTTGGACCGATGGTAAGTAAACACTCGTATAAAGAGCAAGATTTAGGTCGTGCGAAATTACCACCAAAAATTCCAGTTATTGAAAATGTTCATTGGTTACCATTTGACGGTACAGATCAATATGGTGTTGACCAATATGAAAAACGTGATATTAAAGAGTACTTCTGGTTTGGTACAGATGACCTTGGCCGTGACTTATGGACAAGAACATGGGAAGGTACACGCGTATCATTATATATCGCTCTTTTAGCGGCAGCAATTGACTTAGTAATTGGGGTTGCATACGGAGGTATTTCAGCATTCTACGGCGGTAGAGTAGATAACATTATGCAACGTATTATGGAGATTATTAACGGTATTCCGTACTTAATCATCGTTATTTTAATGGTAATCATTATGGGATCTGGTATTTGGTCAATTACACTTGCGATGGCGATTACAGGTTGGATAGGGATGTCGCGTATTGTTCGTGGACAAATCTTAAAGTTAAAAAACCAAGAATATGTATTAGCATCTCGTACATTAGGTGCAACAAATACACAATTAATTGTGAAACATTTAATTCCAAACGTAATGGGACCTATTATCGTAATGACAATGTTTACAATTCCATCAGCGGTGTTTGGTGAAGCGTTCTTAAGTTTCATCGGTTTAGGAATTCAGCCACCATTTGCGTCACTAGGTTCTCTTGTAAATGATGGTTATAAATCTATTCAAACGTATCCGCATATGATGTTCATCCCTGCGGTTGTCATCAGTATATTAATTTTAGCGTTTAACTTAATGGCAGACGGATTACGCGACGCGTTAGATCCAAAAATGCGTAAGTAAAAGAGGGGAGAGGCAAAGATGAAAACATTGTTAGAGGTAAAAGATTTACAAGTCTCCTTTGATACACATGCAGGTGAAGTACAAGCTGTACGCGGCGTTACTTTTGATTTGAAAAAAGGAGAAACATTGGCGATTGTAGGAGAATCTGGTTCAGGGAAATCAGTTACTTCTAAAGCGTTAATGGGATTAATTCCGAATCCTCCTGGACGCATTAAAAATGGTGAAATCGTATTTGAAGGTCGTGACTTAACAAAATTAACAGAAAAAGAAATGCAGCAAGTACGCGGTAAAGATATTGCGATGATTTTCCAAGATCCAATGACATCATTAAACCCAACGATGACAATTGGAAATCAAATTATGGAAGGTCTAATTAAACACCAAGGGATGAGTAAAGCAGATGCACGTAAAGTTGCTTTAGAGTTAATTGACCTTGTAGGTATTCCAAATCCAGAAGCTCGTTTAAAACAATATCCTCACCAATTCTCAGGTGGTATGAGACAGCGTGTAGTTATTGCGATGGCGTTAGCTTGTAACCCGAAATTATTAATTGCCGATGAGCCGACAACAGCGCTAGACGTTACGATTCAGGCGCAAATTTTAGAACTTATGAAAGACATTCAGCAAAAAACAGAAGCAGCAATCATTTTCATTACGCATGACTTAGGTGTAGTAGCAAACGTTGCGGACCGAGTGGCAGTTATGTACGCTGGTAAAGTTGTTGAAATTGGAACTGTAGATGAAATTTTCTACAATCCGAAACATCCATATACTTGGGGTTTAATCGCATCTATGCCAAGTTTAGATGGTTCAGAAGAAGAGTTATATGCAATCCCTGGAACACCTCCAGATTTATTGAAGCCGCCAAAGGGAGATGCTTTTGCACCACGTAACCCACAGGCACTGAAAATTGATTTTGAAATGGACCCACCTTTATTTAAAGTAAGTGATACGCACTATGCGGCAACTTGGTTACTTCACGAGCAAGCTCCAGAAGTAAAACCGCCGGCAGTCGTTGAAAAACGCATTCTTCAAATGAAAGCAGGTGAACAACATGACTAAACAACGTGAGAAATTAATTGAAGTAAAAAATGTAAAGCAGCACTTCGACGTGAGTGGTGGTGTTGTCAAAGCGGTTAATGATATTTCATTTGATATTTACCGCGGAGAAACATTTGGCCTTGTAGGAGAATCAGGTTGTGGTAAATCGACAACTGGAAGAACGATTATTCGTTTATATGATGCAACTGCTGGTGAAGTGTTATTCGATGGTGAAAATGTACATGGTAAAAAATCACGCGCAGAGCTGAAGAAATTCAACCGTAAAATGCAAATGATTTTCCAAGATCCATATGCATCATTAAACCCTCGTATGACAGTAGGGGATATTATTGCAGAAGGTATCGATATTCACGGACTAGCGAAAAGTAAAAAAGAGCGCATGGACCGTGTTCATGAACTATTAAACACAGTTGGTTTAAATAAAGAGCACGCAAACCGTTTCCCACACGAATTCTCAGGTGGACAACGTCAGCGTATCGGTATCGCTCGAGCGCTTGCTGTAGACCCAGAATTTATCATTGCCGATGAGCCGATCTCAGCACTTGACGTATCGATTCAGGCGCAAGTTGTAAACTTACTGAAAAAGCTACAAAAAGAAAAAGGTTTAACATACTTATTCATCGCCCATGATTTATCAATGGTAAAATACATTAGTGACCGTATTGGTGTAATGTACCGTGGCCAAATCGTTGAGTTAACAACAAGTGATGAATTATATGCGAATCCAATTCATCCATATACGAAATCACTATTATCAGCGATTCCACTTCCAGATCCAGATTATGAGCGCAATCGTAAACGTATCGTATATGATCCATCACAGCATAATTATGGTAGTGAAGCACCAACAATGCGTGAAATTCGCCCAGGACATTTCGTACTATGTTCGGAAGCGGAGTACAAGAAATATAAAGAGATTTATCAATAAGAAAAAGAGCCATTCTTCTGTTATGAAGTGACCCCCGAAAGTTAGACAGGTCGTTTCATTAGGCAGCCTCTAGGGTATGAGCCCGGTATTGTACTGGGCTCATACCCTTTAATTTTGCCTTAATTCTTTTATGATTATAGTATTCTATATACTTTGCTAATTCTTGTTTGAAATGTGTTATACTTTCAAATTCTTTTCGATACAGAAAT
>NZ_JBPWAP010000017.1:0-94965 GCF_051776705.1 Bacillus cereus group sp. BceL291
TTGAACCGGCTTAATGATTTTTTGTCCGCCTATTTCATAAGAGTGATTCATACATTGATCAGAATGGTAATTCACCTTCAATTCCAGGGATTCTGCCATTTTTTTCATTGGCGTTGCCATTTCTATTCGCTCCTTTTTTACCTTTGTTTTTAAACTCTATTTCTGCCGCATTAACATCAGCTAAAGTACGAATGTTTTTATTAACCCACTGTTTTAAAATGCCCTCAGCATAATTCCATTTCTTCTGCTGTTTCAAAGTACGCTCCATAGCTGCTTGTACAAGTTCTTCGCTTGTATCGTTTACCCATTGCGAAATACTTTCGGCTATGAATGAATTTAAAATACCGAAATTATTTTCGTAGAAAGAGAAGATGCTACTACTACTTACATTCTCTGTAGTATTCTTTGTAGTAATCTCTGTATTTGTCTTTACTTTAAAGTCAGGAGCTTCATTACTTTCATGTGAAGAGGTACCTGATTTTGAAGTAACTACCCTCTTTACTTCAAAGTCAACAGGGTCTTCTTCGACTTGTTGATACATACTTGATATGCTTTTTATTTCATTTACTTTAGGCTCAACGAACATTACATTATTTAAAGTGATTTCATTTACAATAATTGTTCTAAATTCGATTACGATTAAGTTCATATCCACTAATAAGTCACAAGCTCGTTTAACTTGTAGTTTTGAAAATCCAAATGTTTCTGCTAATTGCTGATAACTCTTTTGTAACTTATCTGATTTGAATTTTTTCTTATAAGTAACCTTGCCAGTATATTCATCTCGAATAACTGTAGGACGATACCAATAGACGATTTCACTCAATACCATAATTGCTACAATGTGAGGCTTACCATTACTAAAAGTGATGTAATTAAACCATTCATGATCCACTACATTACCTTTGAAATTTAATCCACCAATTTCAGTTACTACGTTTGCCATAAATATTTACCTCCTAATACAAACTGCCACATATGCTTGTCCACTTTTGATTATTCGTTGAATTTCATAATGCGGATAACCAACTTTGAAATACTGTTCAATCATTTCCTTTAATTCGTCCTTGCTCTCTGCTAAGTTCCAGAATTTATTAGGTAATAGCACTTGATATTCAGTTAAACGCATGTACTATTTCCCTACTTTCCGTGATATACTTATAACAAGTGTTTTTTCTTAAAGGACCCACTGCCATGGGTCTTTTTATTTTGTTCTACGTCACTCCAAGCCCATTGTTTTATTGGCTCATAAGTGATGTAAAGTAACCATGAACCGCATGCGATTAACATTGCAAATATGACTAATGATGTTGTATCTTCCACTAAATCACCTCCTTATTTATCAAACGGTAATTTTGTTAAAATTCCGAAATTTAGTTTTAACTAGCATTCGCTCCAACCTTTTGCGCTTCCACCCATTTAAGGAAATCTTCAGCTTTAACACGTTTACTTTTCCCAATTACAATTACCGGAAAATCTTCTCTCTTCATAAGTGCATATGCAGCTGATCGAGAAATGTTGAGGAATTCCTGTATATCCTCTGCTTTCAATGCGAATGGTAGTTGTTTAATTTGGTACATGAATTTCACTCCTTTTTTATTTTATGTATAGTTGATGACTTCATTGAGATACTACATAAAAGGTAACGATACTCAACAGTTTGCTTGAAGCAAACTGTCGGGTAAAAAAATAAGTCAACTTATACTGACTCCTTCAAAATCTCTTCTGTTGTTACATTTAAAAATTTTGCTAATTTCACTAATTTAGTAATACTTGGTTGTCTGTTCCCTAATTCTAGGTTGCAGTAGATCGATTTGTTTCGATATCCGATGTTTTCAGCAACATCACTTTGACTATATCCTAACTGTGTCCTCAGGGATTTAACTTTTTCAGTATCAAGTATCATCATGTTTTATCACCTTCATCTTGTTTGGTTAATTTGATTATATACTAAAGGTTTGCTTGAAGCAACCCTTTTATTCAAAAAAATTTTAGTTGTCTTGTAGCAAACCTTTTTGATACATTCTATATAGAGGGTTCATAAACTATAGTTAATGGTTTTAGGGGAGGAATTATTAAAATGAGTGAAAATATAATTGGCGTTAGAATTAAAGAAATACGAGTAGAACTTCTCAAAATGAGCCAACGTGAATTCGCAGAAGCTCTAGATGCAAAAAAAACTATGATTTCTTTATACGAAAATGGTCGAAGAAATCCGTCAAGAGAGACCGTTGAAAAGATGTCTCGTTTATCAGGTGTTTCAGCGGATTATATCATGGGAATCTCTGAACATAAAAGTTTAAACTCAAATGATTCTAAAGACTTAAAAGACGAACTTAAAGAAATAATGCTACAAATTAATGAACTCGATCCGAAAAAACGAGAAGAAATAATAGCTATGATTAAAGATGAGTTATAAGAAAAAAGCGATAGATAGCTTATTTGCTAACCATCGCTTTTTTTATTTTCTCAAGTTTCTTCATTACTTCTTTATCGCCTTTATATTTTTTTTCTAACGCTGCTTCTATTTTACTTTCAACTAACATCATATCATTTTTTTCTTTTATTAAATTCCCCATCTAACCCTTCCCCCATCATCCTTAATTATTCAAAAATATCAAAATGTAGAAAATGAATAACCCCTTAAACGTACGAAATGCCATTGCACCCTTAGATGCAATGGCATTTTAATTTATTTGTTATCCTAAAGTACCTGGATCCATTTTCATTAGTTGTACTTCTTTTACTTTTCCTGTTGCTTGATTATCTTTAGTTGGTACCGAACTAATCGATAACACTGATAATGCGAGCGTACATGCAATAACTACACTAGCAATTATTTTTTTCATTCTCACTGTCCCTCACTTTAAGATATCAAAAATTTTTATGTAGAATAAGTTTCCGTCCTTTAAGAACCGGTGATATGCCTTTTTTCTCAATTCTTCATCATTCATCGCAATCGATAAATAAAAATCTTGAGTTGCAGTTCGATTACTGATTTGATTTAATATTTTGCAAGCTTCACTGTTCTTGTTTTGACGAATACATTGTAACGCAATTTCAGCGTCGTCATGTATATATTCTGATTTTACAGGAATATTATGAATAATACAACAGAAAGCAGTTGTATTTTCCACTAATTTTCTTTTTAGTAATGATTTGTTATTCTTAATCTTTCTTAATTCTGAAAGCGATAATTCAAAAAAATACAATGCTTTATCAGGATTACTGAAAATATAACTCTCAGCAAAAATACTAAGTGCTGTAGCTTTCAATAAACGCGGAATCTCTTGTTTCTCTAGTACATGCTGTAATAATTCCCTTGCCGTTTTTACTTCGTCTTGCATTAAACTTGC
Source organism: Bacillus cereus group sp. BceL291 (assembly GCF_051776705.1). NCBI lineage: Bacteria > Bacillati > Bacillota > Bacilli > Caryophanales > Bacillaceae > Bacillus > Bacillus cereus group sp. BceL291. The sequence goes on from NZ_JBPWAP010000017.1 coordinate 3,357, forward strand.
ATATGCACAGATTATATTTAATTCTACTTCGTTTAATGTCTTTTCTAAACCTTTTGGCATTTTATCAATTTTCTCCTGAATAATTCCTTGGAGAACAGTTAATACATTATATGCCCCTAAATCAAAATAACCATATACACTTAAGGTATTTACAAGAATATTCACACCTGTTTTATTTAAATTCACTTTTGTACGTAATGTTTCAATTTCTTTAAGAAACGCTCCCGATCTCAATGATTGAGTTTGTCTATCTAAACAAACTCGGAATATATCTCTATAATTATTAGTTACAGATTGTTTATAATCGTTCTCAACAAGATCATGAAGTAATTCCGTATAACCTGACTGATATAAATAATACATTGCAGTTCTTATATCAGCTTCTTTATCTGTATACTTTAAAAATTCTTGAACCACTGCCATCTTCTGTTCTTCAGAGTCAAGACCACTCAATATCTTAACTAATTTTGCGAAAGTCATAGGTACTTTTCCATTCAATGTTTTCCATAAATTTGACTGTGATAAATTTGTGATTTTTGAAAGCTTTACTGAATTTAATTCATCATCTAAAACAATACCACTTAAACTAGATACTTTATTCATAACGAAGCCTCCTTTGAACGCGAGACACCTTCCCTGAACTTTCTCAATAGAAAACCTATACCATTCAAGTTTTTTTTAAGTTTATATGTTATACTTGTGCTGACTCATGGCAAGTATTTTCCCTACCGTATTAGGGGAACAGCATAAGAGTGGCTGCACACTACTTTTGCTGCGCTATGGGTCTTTTTTGTTCTTATTTTTATATTTAAAATCAGTTTATCACAAGATTTAGAATCTTCCATTCAGTTTATTATCAAATCATGTTGAGAAAGTTTTTTTCGAAAATTCCTTTTTCACTAAGAATATTTTACCATCAAAAGAACACTTGTTCTAGTTTATTTTTAAATACAGTCCAAAAAATTAAGCAAATATAATATTTAAGGCAAATTATTTGGTATATATAGTCTAAAAATAATGCCTTATTTATAATAAAGGCATGAATACATTTGGAGAAAATTTAAAAAAATTTAGGAATGCTCGCTCTTTAACACAAGCCGAATTCGGCGATAAAGTCCAATTAAGCCGTAGTCAGATTAGTAATTTGGAAACTAATTTTAATGAGCCGGATTTGGATTCGCTAGATCGTATCGCGTCATTTTTTGATATCTCTGTCGATACACTAATGGGCCGGAAATTCACGACAAGTGAAAAGCACCTAGAAAATGTTCTCGATGAAATTCAAACGGTTTTCGCAGGCCTAGATGAATCCCAACGAGAACAATTCTGTAAACAACTCAAGTTTTACACGCAATTCTTAAACGAGAAAAAAGAATTGTTATGAGTCGATTGTAGTAGAAAACATTTCCAATCGCAACGGTAAAAATTAACAAATCCCCACAAAAAAAGAGAGCACTTGGCTCTCTTTTTTTATATTCCTGTGCCTGGATCTTTTATGTATCCTCCACCTACCCCAGGATCATACATCCCCATTCCGCCACCTGGATCTTTCCAATACCCTCCACCCGGATTTGGGTCATACTTCAATTGACTTCCACCTAAACCGCCTGGATCAAAGTTATCTCGTTTCATTTTCTTAAGCCTCCCGGTTCTTTTCGCCAGCCACCACCTGGATCAGTTGTATATCCCCCGCCTGGTCCTGGATCAAGTACTAATGGACTTCCAACTGTTCCTCCTGGGTCAGAAATCACCTTTGAACCTCCCAGATCTTTTATATAGCTTCTCATAATCTCACTCCCCCCCTTTCTTTTATACACCTGTCCCCGGACCATAAATTGGTTTCCATCCGGTTCCTGGATCTTCGTTGTATTTCCAACCACCACCGCCTGGCTCGTTATGCCAACCTACACCAGGATCGGTTACTCTGTGACCACCAGGGTCCTTTGTAAATTCCTCCATATTTCCCCCTCCTTTATTTAATATACAAATATTGTAGCTCACTTCTTTTATATCTGTAAATTTCCTTTTACAGAAATTAGGCTTACATGCTATCATTTCTTATACCACTACCACATATCACAGTTTGTATCTAGAAAACGACTATGACGAGGTGAAAAATCATGGCATACTTTCGTAAACGTGGTGAGAAGTGGTCTTTTACTATGGATGTCGGCAAAGACCCTATCACAGGTAAACGGAAACAAATCACTAAAGGTGGTTTTAAAACAAAGAAAGCTGCTCAAGAAGAAGTGGCTAGAGTCACAAATGATTTAGCAAATGGAGATTATGAGAATAGTGATATTCGCTTTTCTCAGCTCGTAGAAATCTGGATGCAAGAGAAAGAATCCTCATGCAGACCATCAACATTGTATCAATACAAACGCATCCTACGCTCGCGTGTAATGCCTGAATTCGGCGAGAAGAGGTTATCAGATATAAAACCTCTGACTGTTCATAATTTTCATCAGAAGCTACTTAAAGAGGGTCTAACAACCAAATACATTTCATCCGTTGATGTTATGTTAAAACAAATCCTTGATAAAGGTGTAGAGTTAGAAATGATTAACTCTAATCCTGCTAAGAAAGCTAAGCGGCCAAAAGTTAAAAAGAAAGCGCAAGCTAGTTGGACAGTTGAAGAAGCAATGAAGTTTATGGAGTATGCAAAAATACAAGGAAGCTATTATATTGCATTCGTTTTAGCATTGCATACAGGTATGCGTATTGGTGAAGTATTAGCTTTACAGTGGGATGATATTAATTTCGAAAACAAAACTATTCATGTACAAAGAACATTAACACTTGTGGATGGTAAGTATGAATTAGGCGAGACAAAAACCGAAGCATCTAATCGCATAATCCCCATGACAGAAGAATTAATGGAAGATTTATTAGAATATCGAAGTCATAAGAAAGAGAATTCTTTCGATTTATTAATTTGTACAAGAAATAAAAAAATCGTGCATCCATATACGATACGCTACCAGATGCATGCTTTGTGCGAAGCAATTGACGTACCGTATATTAGATTCCACGATATCCGAAGAACGTTTACAACTATTTTAATCGATTCTGGCGCAAATGCAAAGGTTGTTTCAAAATTACTTGGTCATACAAATGTTTCTACAACTTTAAATATTTATACTGATGTTTATGAAGAACGTCAAATTGAGGTAACTGAAATGCTAGGAAATGTACTAAAAAGTGGTCGAAGTGGTCAAAAAGTGGTCATTGAAGAAAAACAAGAGGATTAAACCCCACGGTATAAGTGATATAATGCATTTATAGTGTAAGTTTTTTCTTTACACTATAATGAAGTCATCATAGTAAATAATATATAGAGTATCACGTTTTTCAAAAAGATGCTACATCGAAAGGAGAGATTACCATAAAAGCTGGTGGTATTGTTGTTGAATATAACCCTTTTCATAACGGTCATCTTTATCATGTGCAACAGACAAAAAAGTTAACACAATCTGATATAATAATTGCCGTTATGAGTGGTCCTTTTTTACAGCGTGGTGAGCCCGCACTCATTTCCAAATGGTATCGCACTAAAATGGCCTTAGCAAACGGCGTAGACCTTGTTGTAGAGCTTCCATACATCTTTGCAACACAAAAGGCTGAAACCTTCGCAAATGGTGCTATTTCCATTTTAAATGCCCTACGTGTTTCTGAAATTTGTTTCGGTAGTGAGGATGGACAAATCGAAAATTTTTATAATACCATCTCCGTACAAAAAAACGAAGAAGAGACTTTTAACTACCTTGTAAAACAATTCATGGACGCTGGTAATAGTTATGCAAAAGCAACATCGGATGCTTTCTCACACATTTTAACATCTGAAAAAAACATAGATATGTCACAACCAAATAATATTTTAGGCTTCCAATATATGAAAGCAATTCTGTCACAAAATAGCTCTATACAAGCTCAAACTATAAAAAGATTTGCCTCTCATTATCATGATGAAACATTTAATGACCAACATATTGCAAGCGCGACAAGCATCCGAAAACAACTCTTTAGCGAAGAAGGATCATTTACAACAATTGAACCTTTTCTCCCACAGGCAACCACTTCGCTTTTAGCAAATTACAAACAAAATTACGGGATATTACATAATTGGGAACAATACTTTTCATTTTTTAAATATAGACTCATGACGATGTCTCCAGGGGACTTACGACATATATATGAAATAGAAGAAGGTTTAGAGCATCGTATTTTATCAAAAATACAAAACAGTTCCTCCTTCTATTCATTCATGGAAGCATTAAAAACAAAACGTTATACATGGACTAGATTACAAAGAGCTTGTACACACATTTTAACAAACACAACAAAAGAGGAAATACGTAGCGCAAATATAGAACAACACGCACCATATATTCGCCTGCTAGGTATGTCACAAAAAGGACAAACTTACCTTTCAAAAAACAAGAAAAAAATCGAACTTCCAATCCTTACTCATACAAAAACATTCGACCATGCCGCTTTAGATATAGAGAAAAAAGCAAACTCTGTATATTTCTCCATCATGCACGAACCGTTACGCACACAACTATTAAAACAGGATATAACACACCATCCTGTTCGCTATGATGAAACAACTACAAAATTCCTATAAAAAAACATCTCTATTTCAGAGAGGTTTTTTCCTTATCCATCTTTTCTAAATATGTTAACGCATCATCCAGCGTATCTACTGGTACAATTTTCATTTTTGTTTTAATATCCTTTGCAGTCTCAAGTGCATCTTTATAGTTCGATTTCTCCGCACCTTTTTCATTTGGCGCAAAGAACACTTCAGCCCCGGCATCGCTAGCAGCCACCACTTTTTGATTTATACCACCAATTGGGCCCACTTCTCCTTTTTCATTAATTGTACCTGTTCCAGCTATTTCATGTCCTTTCGTTAAGTCTTCTTCCACAAGTTGATTATATATTTCTAATGTGAACATTAAACCTGCGGATGGTCCACCAATTTCATGAGAATTAATTTTCACTTTCGGATCGACCACTAATTCTCTTTCCGTAACGATAGAAACACCTATGCCGACACGCCCATTCCCATTAGGAATCGTCTTTACATTTAAATTCTCTTTCAATTGTTTTCCATTTCTCATGTACTCAATACTTACAGCATCGTTTTCTTTTTTCCCTGTCATATATTCAATAAATTGCTCCGTCTTTTCAAATGTTTTTCCGTCAACAGCTATAATAACATCACCAAGCTTAAGCTTTCCTTCTGACGGCATTCCTTTTGCCACACCAGCAACTAATACACCTTTATTTTCAAAAGATACTGAGCGATTTGCACGTTTATATGCATTATAAATTGCTGCATTTTGCGAATCTTTCATCGCATAATTTTGGCGAAATTGATATTCTTCATCACTCTCACCTTTTTGCAATATTTCTTCCGCTTTCGAAATATGTGTATATTTATTAAACTGTGCCGCTATTAAATTCACCACATTTGCTGGTCCCATTGAAACCGTAACAAGCATAAAATCACCAGATTCTTTCGTTCCACCCTCAACTTGAACATAAGGCTCTAATTTGGCAGCCATTCCTGGTTTTGTTATATAATACGGTAAACGTACGTAAACAAGTAACATCGCCAATATAACCCCTATTAAGATTGCATATATAAACCGAAAACGCTTAAACATTATGTTTCTCCTTCCACTGCTCAATTAATAAATAAATATTTGAAACATGTTTTTCTGCTTCTACTTCTCCAACTCGAATAATGTCTTCAATGTTTGTAAAAGCACGTGAACTAAATTGCTCTACAGCTGGTCGCATCATTAAATCCGATGCAATTTGCCGATTCATTACAAGCTCATGCTGCATAATTTCAATACTTTGCATGATTACGTCATAAATGGACGTAACATCGCCATTCACCTTAATTGGAGATACATCAACAGCGATAACAATATCGGCCCCTAACTCTTTCACAACCGATACTGGGATGCGATCAATGACTCCACCATCCACTAATAATCTTCCATCTATTTTTTCTGGTACAAACACTCCAGGAACAGATATGCTAGCCCTCACCGCATCTGCAACTGGCCCACTTGTAAAAACCACTTTTTCCCCCTTCAATATGTCAGTAGCCACAACAGCCGTCGGGATATCTAACTCTTCTAAATTTTTATTATATGTAAACATTTTAATCATATCTTTGACACGTTTTCCAGCAATAAATCCCATTTTCGGTACCGTGAAATCTAAATAATACTTCCGCTTAAAAACAGATGCCAATTTATACAATCTTTCAACGTTACTACTTGCCGCATAAAACGTACCTATTAGCGCCCCCATACTACTTCCTGCAATCATGTGAATAGGGATACCAGCTTCCCTTAAAACCTTTATTACACCAATATGAGCAAACCCTTTGGCTCCTCCAGACCCAAGTGCTAAACCAATCTTTGGTTCTTTCATTTTTCTCACCCTTTAATTTTTTTCATTCCTTTTTCATACTTATGGTCTAAATTCACTACGTATCCACGTATACTGAAATGAACGTTTTTTGGGACAAAGGGGGATTTACTTACATGTATGAAAAATGGAAAACCGCTTTCCTTACCATATCAACGCTATTTTTAACCTTTTCTCTTGTACTCCACCCCCAAGCCGCTTTGCAAGCTTCTATTCGCGGGTTAAATATATGGTGGGAAGTTGTATTCCCTTCACTACTACCGTTTTTCATCATTGCGGAACTTCTAATTAGTATCGGTGTTGTAAAATTTATTGGCGTTATATTAGAACCACTCATGCGCCCACTTTTTCGCGTTCCAGGGATAGGCGGATTTGTTTGGGCGATGGGAATGGCTTCTGGTTTCCCTGCAGGCGCCAAATTAAGCGCTAGACTACGAAAAAGCAATCTTTTAACTCAGATTGAAGCAGAGCGCCTCGTTTCTTTCACAAATTCTTCTAATCCACTTTTTATTTTCGGTGCTGTGTCTATCGGTTTTTTTAATAATCCGAAATTAGGAATTATATTAGCCGCTGCCCATTATTTCAGTAACTTTGCTGTCGGATTAATTATGCGTTTTTACGGCGATAATACCGCTTACAAAAATAATACACACACTACAAAAAAACGTCGCTTTCAAAACCCTTTTTTAATTCTTCACGAGACACGCTTACAAGAAAAAAGACCAATTGGTAAATTACTTGGGGATGCCATTGTTTCTTCTATTCAAACATTACTTATGATTGGCGGATTTATTATTTTATTCTCTGTGTTAAATAAAATGATTACTGTATTCCACATTACAGCAGCTCTTTCTTTTATTATGCAACATATTTTATCATTCTTCCAACTAAGTACAGATTTTAGTATACCTATATTATCAGGTATTTTCGAAATGACACTCGGAAGCCAAATGATTAGTCAAATAAATGAAACACCGCTCTTACAACAAGCTATGGTAACAAGCTTCATTTTAGCATTTAGCGGTCTTTCTATTCAGGCACAAGTTGCTAGCATATTAGCTGAAACAGATATCCGATTTAAACCCTATTTTTTCGCACGAATTATTCAAAGTATTCTTGCCCCTATTTTTACATTTGTATTTTGGACACCATTTTATGAGAAAGTGAGTTCTTTCTCACCTATGCCAAAAGATATTCCTGTATTTTTATCCGAGCATCCTTCTATACTACATGAAATTTGGACATCTTTTATACATTATGGACCAATTTTTACATTATTTTGTCTATACTTATATGTTATTTTATTATTTTTGCGCACGTATAAAGAAAAACCCCGTTCACTTTAACGGGGTTTGAAACTTTTCTTTTAAAGCACGCTCTACAATAGGAGGTACAAGATCCACTACACTTCCTCCATACCTCGCAACTTCTTTTACAATACTCGAGCTTAAAAATGAATATTGGTTGTTTGTCATAATAAAAAATGTTTCAATATTTTCATCTAATTTTCGATTCATAGAAGTAATTTGCATCTCATATTCAAAATCAGAAACTGCTCGTAAACCACGTAATATTGCATTTGCATTACGCATTTTTGCATACTCTACTAATAGCCCACTATGCGAATCTACCTTTACATTCGGGATATCCTTTGTCGCTTCTCGAATTAGTTCTAATCGCTCTTCAACTGAAAAGAATGGTTTTTTTGATGAATTGTTTAAAACGACTACGTACACCTCATCAAATACTTTTGCTCCCCTTTTAATAATATCCAGATGCCCAAGGGTAATTGGATCAAAACTTCCTGAAGAAATAGCTATACTTGTCATTCTGTCCCCTCACCTTCATACTTATAAATCGATATTGCAGTAATCCCATAATTCTCAGCTCGTACTTTTACAAGCCTTCCTATTGAATTAGGTAAAACTACATCATTACCATGCTCTGCCATAATTAATCCATCACTATGTAGCAATCCATGTTGATCCATTACACTAATTAAAGATACAATTTTTTGCTCTTTATATGGAGGATCTATTAATATAAGATCGAATGACATTTCACGTTTTATTAACGCCTTTACTGCACGTTCAGCATCATTTCGATATACTTCAGCTTGTTCCTGTACTCTACAACTTTCTAAATTTTGATGAATTACTTTTATCGCTTTACTATCCCGATCAACAAAAATTGCTTTATCGATCCCTCTGCTCAAAGCCTCAATTCCAAGACCACCACTACCACCAAATAAATCAAGGGCGATACCACCATCAAAATAAGGACCTATCATATTAAAAATAGATTCTTTTACTTTATCTGTCGTTGGACGTGTTGTATTACCAGGAACCGCTTTAAGTGGGTGTCCTTTACATTTTCCTGAAACTACTCTCATCTGTTGTCACTACCTTTATTTCAATCTATCGAGCGATTATAGAAAGCCATTCCCACTTCGGTAACCGTTAACAAACCACATTCACCTAACTATAGAAAAACTCGGCCTCAAATAACCTCTCGTTATTTTTATGTATTCATCTCATCATTCACTAATATGAACCCAATATGTATATTAGTTCCACTTTATCTTTTTTATCCTATCACAAAATAAAAAAAAGAAAAATAAAAAGCCCAACATAAAATTTAATTTCATTATGTATATCTTCATTTAGATTGGACATAAATAATTATAACAACATCACCTTCGATGTTGTTGCCAACCGCGGAGAAGACTTACGTTTCCCCATAAGTTCTTCCTCCGGTTTCTCCTCTCCCTTTGCCTTCTTACTAGTACATGCTAGTATAAGAAGGGCCCTGCTATGCAGGGTTTTTTTTCTTTGTGTGCTTTTCATTTAAAAAGTGAAATGGTACAGTAAAAGAAAGAGGAGGAAAAGATATGATTCAACGCTTTATAGAACTTGGAGAAGGCTACTCTGATTTATATGAATTACTTGAAATTGCCAAAACAAATCAAGAACGTATAGCACATATGTTACAATTTGAAACGATAAAAAACGATAAAAAAGTGTGTTCGCTTGTTGTAATATTAAAACCAACTACTACTGGTGATTTCCAACCATTATACATATGTCGTGAAGGCATTCCTGTATTTGAAAATAAAAAAAGTAAACGTATCATTTTATTTGAAGAAACGGCAGAACAACTCGGGAAAAAAGTGGCTACCTTTACTGTAAAACCATCTACAACTTTCCCAGAAAAAGAACTATTTTTTAATCATTTAATTGGTATTTTACGAATGAACAATTTCATTCCTCCGATGAAATAACACGTTATTTCAAGTGAAAAATCCCCCGCTAAATTTAGCAGGGGATTTTTTCTATTAGCTATAATCGTATTCTTTTGCTCGATCAGGACGGGAATTTTCAAATTCCGTTTTTAAATACGGGCGATACGACTGTTCTATCTTTTTCACAAAAGGAAGTTTGTTCAACTTATGCATCATATGCTCAATTTGTTCCATATCACAATATACTACAGCATATTTTAATCGTTTTGATATGTAATGTATGTTACCATATTTCCTTAAAATCTTGGCATGTTTCAATGAATGTAAATAAACAATCATACTTTGTCGTTGCCCGAACATAATCTTCTCCATCTTCTCCTTTTAAAAACATATATTTTATATTCTATGAAAACCAATCAGAAATTTATAACATTACAGGACAAACTCTGTATACGTTTTCTTCCAACTTCTAAAAAACGGGGTACATCACCCCGTTTTTTTACAACCACAACCTCCGCCAGTACCACAACCTCCACCACAGCCACCAGCATCAAAGAATGGATTTCCTGTTGGCACTTTAATGGAAGAAGACACTTCCGAACCGATTGCTACACTAACTTCGTCTAATAACTTCTGCAAAGCAGTTTCTGCTCTTTTAAAAGCTGCAACCTTATCATGTAAGTCCACAGAACGCTTTAATTCTCTCATTTTCATCGACACGGTAGTATAGTCAGGATGGTATTTTCCAAAACGCTGTACTTCCTCATACCGTTCTTTCATCGCTGTAAATTGCTGAATTAGCGTCTGAAGTTCCATATCTTCATGTAATTCTCTATAATACTTACGATAATCTTCTGCTATATCTGAACAGATAATCGCTTTTGCAAGCTGCTCTGCCTTATCTAATATTAATACGCTTTCTAGCGTCGCTACAATCATGAGAGACACCTCCGAGTATCCATCATACCACATTTAGATTAGAACTACTAATTGAAGTGACTTACTCAAAAGAAAGATATAACGTAACTATTTTTACACTATATCCGTACACACTTATACATTAATATGTTCCGCTATATTATATTTAAGAACATCCCATTTTCCACTATTTTGTTTCACATAACTAATACACGCATTTTTTAATGGTGTCTTAAATGTAATTTCATCTGGTTCAATGGCATGTAAAATCGCTTTTATCGCGTGTGAGTGAGCAACAATAATAATACGTTTGCCAAAATGAGTTGTCGCAACATCTTCTAAAGCAGCAAAGCAACGAGCTACAATCTCTTCATCTCGCTCCATACCTTCTACTTTACCCTCAGCAATCAACTCTCTAACAGCCGCAACCGGCTTCCCTGAAGCTTCTCCAAAATTCCGTTCAACAAATCGCTCATCTAATAAAATCGATTGTAATCCAACTGCCGTTGCGATTTCATTAGCCGTTTCTTGCGCTCTAATTAACGGGCTACTTATAATGATATCCCACGTTTCTTCTTGTAAAGCAGCTGCACTTTGACTCGCTTGCTTCTTACCAACTTCATTAAGCGGAATATCTTCTCGCCCCTGAATAATTTCTTGAAAATTCCAATCAGTTTGTCCATGTCGTACTAAACAAATTTCCGTCATGCTGCAACTCCTTTTTAAATAATCAACTTCTATTGTAACAAAAGTTCTGCATGACGGACATATTTTTCACTTCCAATTAGGTTGCGTTTTGTTGCTTCATATACTGAAACATATCAATCATGATCGAAGCAACGGCCAATTGATTTTGAAACTTTTCCACTTTATCTGGTATCGTTTTTTTGAAATGTTGCATCGCCGCTAACTCAAAAGCCTCTTTTTCTTCAGGATTTCGTGTTAATTTTCTATACCAGTACGGTTGCTCTCTAATATAACGAGATAAATCCTCATCAGCCTTTATAAACTCCATAATTTCTGCTCTCATCATCTTTCCCCCTAATCCTTTTGAAAGAAAAACGGGTTATTTTCTGAAGTACTTTGCTCTTGCTGCGTACGGTTACCTTGAAATTGCTGAATAACTTGTTGCACGCTCCCAATTGCACTCGTCACATTGGCTAAATGGTTCTGCATTTGTTCCACGTCCAACTTTTTAAAAAAAGAAAGCATTTGCCCCATCACATCAGCAGTTTTTTCCTCTTCAGTTCGATTATCTTTTTCTTTTTTATTTTCTTTTACCGAAGAAAACGCAGGCGCTCCATCCGGTCTATAAGTTGCCCATATTGGATCTTCTTCACCAAGTAAGTACCATTCTTCATAAAATTGTTGCCATGTTTTATGACCACTTCTAACCTCATGAACCATTTTAGGGTGATGGTTTACAAATTCTTTAAACTGTTGAACCGATGGATGTAACGGTCCTTTTGTTGTTGGCATAATCCTCACCTCTTCATGTATATCTACTATATAGTAAGAAAAAAAAGGCGCATGGTTCGCCTATTTTTAGACGATTCATGCACCTTTTTTTCTGCTATTTGCATACGGTCAGATTCCCACCTACAATTCAGTGAATACGAAGTAACTAATTAGGTGATGTAACACCCCACCGCTTACAGTTTCGCTTTATTTTCGAATAAAGTTTTGTGTATAAAATTTATCGTATACACCAACACCTAATCCTGTAAATTGTTCATTTAATAAATTCTTTCTATGCCCTTCACTATTTAACCAACCTTGCACTGCGGCAATTCCATCACTATGTTGCGCCGCTATGTTCTCACCAGCAAGTTGAAATCCTACTTTCCCGCGCTGCAAACGATCTCCTAGTGTACCTAATGTAGGTGAGTCATGAGAAAAATAATTATTGTCTTTCATATCTTTACTGTGACCAACAGCAACATCTGCTGTTTCCTGATCCCATGTTAATAATGGTAATTTATGACGACTTCGAATGATATTTGTTAAATCAAAAATTTGTTGCATATTCCCATTTTCTACTTGTTTTATTTTTTCTGGAGTCAATGGTTGTTCTGCTATTAATTCACCTGAATAAACGAGCTGATACGGTCTTTGGCGTAATAAAGTTTCATCATCCATATAACGAACACCAACAAGCTCATGTGTAAATTGATCAAAATACAATTGCGCCCATCCATCTTCTACAGGTATTAACGGTTGTTCCATGACTTCGGTATCAGATAGCTCAAATTGATAACTATTTTTCCCTCTTTTTAATGAAATTTCATGCGAAAGCGGACTTTTTTTATATACTTCTTCATATTTTTCATTTATATAATAAGGTGGAACCTTAACTTGTTCACCAGCTGCGTATGCCGTTACAACTTTACGTTCAGAAACTCCAAATTGAACATACTGAGTTAAATCCTGGTTGTATACCCACCATTCATATCCGTATGCAGATGGCTCTATTCGAGAGGGTTCTCCCCACTTCGCTAATAGGTTTTCAGAGTCTTCACCAATCATATTTAAAACAGTGTCTGAGGAGTCTTCCTTAATTTGCTTTTTCTTTTTCACAATTTTATTTTCTTGCTTTGATTGAGATGGGGTTAATATATATTGTGAAACGAGTAATTTCCCGTATAAATCAACAGCTAAAATTAAAAATGTAATCATTACGATACGCAATAATTTCTTCAAACGATATACCTCCTGAACAAAACATAAAATTGAGATATACACAAATCCTTTTCTTTCTTTTTGTGTGTACCGTACTCTTTTCACTATATCATATTTTTGTGAAAAAAGTCTGGATTATCCCTTTTCTCTCAATATGAATTGCACTTTCTTATTATTCATACTATTATAAAAATAATGGTGTAACATTAAAAAAGGAGGTATTATATGCAATTTACAAATACGAAATTTAATGGAGCCGTCGTTGAATTAACTCTTTTAACTGAAATCATGGAAAACAACCACTTCGTACTTGCCGGACAGTGGGATTATGAACGAGTTACATACGATTATAAATTTGAAATATTAAAGGATGTTTATTATTTACGAGTGCAAGGAGTTGCTGTTGAAGGTGACATTGGCAGTAGACACGCTGAAGTAAAACTACTCCCCCCCTTATTAGGAAAACATTATTATCCTCACGGCGTTGAATATGGTGATGATGAGACTTTCCCAACGAATGTACTTCAAAAAAGCGAACAACTCCTACAAAATGTCGAAAAAGAGTTAAAAGAATTTCAAATTATTGATTAACAAAAACAAGCGCATCAATATGATGCGCTTGTTTTATTTCCCTTCCCTAAGAATGAATCGTTTTTTTTACTGGATATCCATAAATAGATCCATCTTTTACTTTAATCTCATCTTCCCAGGGGACCTTATATTTACCTTCAGCTAAATCTTTTACAAACGTATATGGATTTTCTTTCACCCCACCAGGAGTTGCTACATATCCTCTTGAACCTAAATTATATATATTATTTTCCAATCCCCATCCTAATCTAGCCTGATCTGCTAGTTCTGGATATACTTCAGCAGTAACAATCTCCCAAGGATTTCGATGACCCTGTACTAAAGTAGTCCCATCAAAATTACATACTTGTCCTTCACCAAAGTAATAAAATACACCATCATAACCCGCTAAGTTTACCGACAATGTATACATTAAATTTTGCCATGCATTTGAACGATTCGTTAGCATCCATTGTTCACTAACTTGTGTACTATATCCAGAAATACGAATTAAGACATTTGCACCTTTATAGGCCGCTTCACGAGCTACTTCAGGGAACATGCCATCATGACAAATACAAACAGCTAATTTACTTCCTCCAGGTCCATCACAAACAGGTAAGCCTAAATCTCCAGCTTTCCAAGGCTCGACTGGCACCCAAGGATTTAGCTTACGATACTTCAAAATCATTTCACCTTGTGGATCAATAATAACTGCTGTATTATATGGCTCTCCACCATCAGGATTTTTCTCCATTATTGAAAAAACACCATATACTTTAGATTCTTTACATGCCTCAGCAAATAAGTCTGTTTCTGGCCCAGGCACTGTGCATAAAAATTCTTCTGTAGTCCATTTTTTTGTATTAAGCCCTTGTGTACTATATTCAGGAAATACTATCAATTCTAAACCAGGGTAACCTGATTTGGTCGAATGAATTGTTTTTATGATTTGTTGAATTTGTTTATCAATGTCTGCACGCGATTCTACTACTGGTACTGGATATTGAATTAGTGCTGTCAAAAAACCACTAATCGGCTTTACCATACTTCCACTACTACCCATTTAAACTCCCCCTTAAAATAGTTCGTGTTTATTAAAGATAACAATATATATTTGTAACTCTCTAAAAAACTTGCACTACATATGGAATTATTACGCATGAAAGCTAGTAGTAAATTTTATCTCCACTTTTAGTACACGCCTACACTAACTTAACATAAAAAGTTAGAAAATTCAATCTTTTTAAGGTAGCTAAAAAAGAAAAAGCGCATGGAATCCCATACACTTTTTTACTTAATCTGTAAATACGGCGGCAATTGTTGCAACTGCTCCTTATCCTTTTCACGTTCTCTACGTGCCCATCTAAAGAATACATAGCCTATAATTGTACCGTACACTATTTCCTGGACAATTTTCATTATGATACCACCAGTTTGCTGATCTTGTACGACTGGCATCCAGTGCAAAAATTCTGGTCCCGTTATATTTAAATCTGATAAAGTGCCCGCTGGTACACATAGTTCCATCGCTTTCATCCAAGCAGCCGGATCCGTATACGTTGCAAATAACGGGGCTGTCGCAAAAATGATTAACGCACATGCAGGCGTTAATAATATGCCGTTAGCAAACATATAACCAAGTTTCTTTATATCACTTAACGTTTGATATTCTGGTAATGGATTTAACATCGGCCACCACATCATGATTGCTGTAAAAAACAATATAGCGAGACAAATAGGATGAGCTATTTGACTTTGTTTTACTGTATCAAAAACAACTGGTAAATGATAAAAAGAAAACAGGCCGTTAAATACAAACAACGCAATAAGTGGTTTAGCAAATGCCTTTAATATAATTTGAACGAACTTAAAAGAAGTAATGTAACGATATAACCAAATTGGTATACCAAGCAACAGTAACGGTGGAACTGCAATATACATGACTGCCATTTCAAACATATGAGCACTAAATATAATATGGCCAATTAAATCAATAGGCCCTCCCTTTACAAAATATAAAAGAACAATACCAGTCGTAAAATAAAAAATTTGCTTCTTACTTACCTTCGTCGCATTTTCAAATCGCATTCTATATGGTCCAATAATTAAGAAGTACCCAATAAGAATCGAAAGCATAAATAATAAAAAGATTGGACTCCATAAAGCCTGAAAACCAAATATCCACAAGTTACTCATTTTCACACCTGCCTTCGTAAGGTTATCTCATAATATGAAGAGGGAGCTGTGACAACACAAGCTCCCTTATTTTTCACTTTTCAAATCCACACAATTGTCATAAAAGCTAAAATTGTAATTAACCCTATTAGCAGACCAGAGTAAAGAAAGAAACTTGCTGCTTCATGTCCTTTATGACTCATATGCATAAAATAATACAATTGAAAAATTACTTGTACCACTGCTAATAGTAAAATAAACGGTACAGAGAAAATCGGACTAAAAGTTTTTGGATACGCCACTGCTACAAATGCAACTAATGTTAAAAAAATCATTAATGCAAACGTAATAACTTGATGCCTCATTTCCTCCGCACTTTTTCTCTTCCGATAAACAAGATCAACTTTAGGATTATTCGTTTGCTTTATCGCCATTGTTTATCCCACCATTCCCATTAAATATACTACAGTGAAAATAAACACCCAAACTACGTCAATAAAGTGCCAATAAATCGATGCAACATAAAACTTCGGTGCATTGTATAAATTTAGACCTCTCTTCGCATTTCTAAAGATTAATGTTAAAATCCAACATAACCCAAACAATACGTGGAGTCCATGTGTACCAACAAGAGCATAAAACGCAGAGCCAAAGGCACTACTTCTCATAGTATGCTTAAATTCATGTGTATAATGATAAAACTCATATATCTCAAATCCTAAAAACCCTAAACCTAGCAATACTGTTACTAGTAACCAAAGCTGCATTTTCTTAAAGTTAAAGTTTTTCATGTGATACATCGCATATACACTCGTTAAGCTACTCGTTAATAAAAGCATCGTCATAATGAAAACGAGTGGCATTTGGAACATCTCTTGAGATGTTGGTCCACCATTTGTAGAATTCTTTAACGCTAAATATGTTCCGAATAAGGAAGCGAACAACACTGTTTCGCCTCCAAGAAATAACCAAAAACCGACAAACTTATTTTTCCCTTCAAGGGTTGCTTTTTCAGGCTCTGCTGGAAATGTTTCATTCGTTAATTTTTCATCTACATGCATTATGCCTTGCCCCCCTTATCCTCTAAATCTTCTTTATGAATATGATACCCATGATCATCAATTACTGAACATAGGAACATTGTGCCAAATGTAATGATTAAACCAATAATTGCTACTAATAACCAGAACTTATCTTTTCCGCCCTGCATATACATCGCACCAAATGCCGCTATAAACAATCCGAAAGAAATGACAAATGGTGAAAACGAAGGATTTGGCATATGAATATCACCAACTGGTTCCGCTGCTGTCATTTCTTTATTACCTTCACGTTTTTCAATCCAAAACGGATCTAATCCGCGAACAAATGGTAATTGTTTAAAGTTATATTCTGGTGTCGGTGCTGGCATTGTCCATTCTAATGTACGTGCATCCCACGGATCACGACCAGCTTTTTCTTTTGATACTGTTGTTTTAATTACATTGAATAGAAGAACAATCGTTCCAAGAGCCATAAACACCGCTCCGATGGAACTAATCATATTCCCCATTTCCAACCCTTGCCCTTCAAGATATGTGTAGTAACGGCGTGGCATACCAATCAAGCCAAGGAAATGCTGAATAAAGAAAGTTAAATGGAAGCCGATAAAGAATAGCCAAAACGTTATCTTTCCTAATGTTTCATTTAATACTTTATTAAACATCAGTGGCCAATAATAATGAGCTCCTGCAAGTAAACCAAATACAACACCGCCAACGATTACATAATGAAAATGCGCTACTACGAAATAGTTATCATGAAATTGATAATCAGCTGGTGCAGATGCTAGCATAACCCCTGTAACTCCACCCATTACGAATGATGGAATGAAAGCTACTGCCCACATCATTGGTGTCGTAAAACGAATACTTCCGCCCCACATTGTAAAGAGCCAGTTGAATATTTTGATACCAGTCGGAACCGCAATCGCCATTGTTGCAACTGAGAAAATAGCATTAGCAACTGGACCAAGTCCAACAGTAAACATATGGTGCGCCCATACCATAAATCCTAAAAATCCAATTAATACAGTCGCAAACACCATCGATGAATAACCAAACAATCGTTTTTTCGAAAATGTTGCGAAGATTTCTGAGAATATTCCGAAAGCTGGGAGTATAAGAATGTATACTTCTGGATGACCGAAAATCCAGAATAAATGCTCCCATATAATTGTATTCCCGCCCAATGCCGGATTAAAGAAACTTGTTCCAAATAAACGATCTAACATTAAAAGTCCTAATCCTACAGTTAACGGCGGAAAAGCGAATAATATAAGCGAAGATGTTACAAATGTTGTCCATGTAAACATCGGCATACGCATATACGTCATTCCTGGAGCGCGCATATTAATAATGGTTACAAGGAAGTTAATTCCTCCAATTAATGTACCAATACCTGAGATTTGCAAGCCGAGTACATAGAAATCAACACCATGACCTTTAGAGGCTAAAGCTAAAGATGCATAAGATGTCCATCCTGCATCAGGTGCTCCACCTAAAAACCAACTTAGATTTAAAAATACTCCACCAAAGAAAAATAACCAAAATCCGAGTGAATTCAAAAACGGGAACGCTACATCACGTGCACCAATTTGAAGTGGTACAGCGGCGTTCATAAATGCAAACACGAGTGGCATAGCTGCGAGGAAAATCATTGTTGTACCGTGCATCGTTAATACTTGATTATAAGCATCCCCAACAAGAAAAGCGTTGTTAGGAATCGCTAATTGAAGGCGAATAAATAGAGCTTCTATTCCGCCTATTACAAAAAACAATCCACCTGCAATTAAATAGAGAATGGCAATCTTTTTATGGTCTACTGTCGTTAAATAATCCCATATGACAGCACCCATCCCCTGTTTTTTTGCTACAGAACTCACGTTTTCAACCTCCCCTTCGCGAATAGTCCCTCTTTACTTTTCAACTTTTAACGTTTGTAAGTATGCATTTAATGCATCAATTTGATCATCCGTTAAGTTGCCATATTTGCCAGTCATTTTGTTTCCTGGCTTCATATTTTCAGGATCTTTCAGCCATTTTTTTAAGTTTTCTTCATTGTTTTCGGCAATACCGGCAACCATATCGCGATCCGCAAAGTTTGCTAAGTTTGGTGCGATACGAGCGGAAGGTGGTCTACTATCATTAGATCCAACTGCGTGACAACCAATACAGCTTTTATTAAATATTTCTTGGCCCTCTTGCGCCTTTGTTGAAGCTACTTCTTTCTTCCCATCAATCTTCTTCATATCAGCAAGCCATTTTTTGTACTCGCTTTCATCTAAAGCTTTCACTTTAAATTGCATTAAAGAATGTGATGGGCCGCAAAATTCTGTACAAAAACCATTATAAGTGCCCGATTTATCTGCCTTTAACCACATTTTGTTCACATTGTCTGTATTTGTATCCATTTTCCCTGCTAAAGATGGAACCCAAAATGAGTGTTTAATATCGGCACCCTTCAAATTTAAATACACTTTCTTACCTGTGGGGATGACCAAATCTTGCGAAGTTACTATCTTTTCTGATTTATAAGAAAATTCCCACCAATAAAGATTCGCTGTTACATCAACAACGATAGTATCTTTATCAATATTCTTTTTCTCCATCGCACTTACATCAGCAAGTTTGAATGTATATGTAACTGTTGGAACAGCTAAGATTAGTAAAAGAATAATCGGAATAACTGTCCATATAATTTCTAGCTTGTGATTCCCTTCAACTTGCTCTGGAATATAATCTTCCTGACCTTTCTTTTGTCGGAAACGCACAATTACATATAAGAAAATAATAGTAACTACTAGTACTACTCCTACCATGATTGCACTCGCCAGTAGAAGTAAATCATATTGCATTTTTGCTACTTCTCCTTGCGGAATTAAAGTAGATTGAAAGGCTTTACCGCATCCCCCTAACAGTAAAGCCAGCAGTGAAACGAACGAAAGCAGTCGCCACTGTTTCTTCATACAAACAACCCCCACTTTCCTTGTGAATTAGATTGTACTTTATAGTTAAGTAAAGTAAATCTCAACGTAAAGAAATCCAATTATGTCGTTGTCTTAGAAGAATGTAACTACAATCATTGATACAAATAAGATTGTTAAATAATTTAGGGAATAAACAAACATTTGCACGGACCATTTGATGTCATCTTTCTTACGGAAGCCATAAAATCCTAAAACGATCCATCCGATGTTAAGCAGTGTTGCAATTACCATAAATGTTATCCCTAGTCCACTCATATAAAATGGTAGTGGTAATAAACATACTGTCCAAATCATAATTTGGCGTTTCGTAATTTCAAATCCATGAACTACAGGAAGCATTGGAATTCCTGCATTTCGATATTCATCAACACGTTTCATTGCTAATGCAAGGAAATGTGGGATTTGCCAAATAAACATAATTAAAAATAACATCCAAGCAATTGGATGGCCTAAAGATGGATCGATTGCTGCCCATCCAATTAAAGGAGGAACTGCACCAGATATACTACCTACAACAGTATTTAGTGTATACTTTCTCTTTGTCCATAAACTATATAGAACAACATATGTGAAAGCACCAATAAATCCCATTAAGACTGCCATTGGTGTTGTTAATAATAAAAATACAAAACCAAGAAGTAATATGACTAGTCCAAATGTAAGTGCAAATCCTGGTTTATACTTTCCAGTAACCGTTGGACGGGTCTTTGTTCTTTCCATTAATGGATCGATGTCTCGATCAATGTAGTTGTTTAAACAACATACCCCTGCCATAATTAATCCTGAACCAACGATTGTAAAGAATAACTTATCCAGATTGTCCATTACACTTAATCCATTAAAGTGTAATGCCAACCAAAATCCTGTAAATACAGTAAGTGTATTTGAGTTTACAATCCCCATTTTAACGAGTGCTTTTAAATCTTGTAACCGAGTTGTTTCCGGTACACTTGTAACAGCGGACTCATCATGCAGCTCACTTGTTGCATGGTTCATCACTCTAACCCCCTCTTAAAACTTTCATCTTTCTTTTTGCGCCTATTTCAAATGAAATAATTCGCTTCTATATAGCAATATTATTACAGTAGAAACATTGTTAACCCATTCTACTACTAATCTACGCCCATACTCCAATATATTAAATCATATTTCCCGAACATTTTGTGAAGAAAACATGAACTTTTTGTGTCGAATATAAAAAACTTCATTCTGACTTGTCCTTATCATAACATGATGTTACCTTCTATAATAAACTATTTTGTCCTATTTAACACGTATTCTCCCCATTTCTTTTCAAAATAGCCTATTTTTCACCCAAAATTTTCCTTGCGAACCCTGTTTTTACACCTATTTTCTCTCCCTTTCCTTCCCCCTCCATTTCTTTGCTATTTTATTATTTTTTATATATCATAGGAACTAGCGCGTTTTATTCTATACATAATGGAATGAAAATATTTCGCAATAACTTCATAGCAGAAAGATGGTGAAAGAGATTGCAACGCTTTATTAAATGGTTAGCAGTCATTACAAGCCTTGATTTATTAATAGTTTTATTAGGAGGCGCTTTAGTTACAAAAACAGGTTCTGGTCAAGGTTGTGGTAAATCATGGCCACTTTGTAACGGTGAATTTGTTCCATCTAATTTATCAATGGAAACTATTATTGAACTTAGCCACCGATTAACATCAGGATCAGCTGGAATTCTTGTCACTCTACTTTGTATTTTGTCCTGGAAATATTATAAACATGTGCGTGAAACAAAAACGTTAGCAATTTTATCCTTCGTATTTTTAGTTGCACAAGCATTAATGGGAGCAGCAGCAGTTGTTTGGGGACAAATGCCAGCTGTACTAGCTATCCATTTCGGTATTTCCTTAATTTCATTTGCTTCTGTCATTTTATTAACGTGTCTTATCTTTGAAATTGACCAAAAATTTGATGCACGTTCACTTATTATGGACAAAAAAATGAAATTTCATATTTATGGTGTAACAATTTACAGTTATATCGTCGTCTACACAGGTGCTTTAGTACGTCACGAACGAGCTAGCTTAGCCTGTCCAGACTTTCCTTTATGTAGCAAAAACAGACCTATGCCAACTCAACTACATGAATGGGTTCAAATGGGCCATAGAGTTGCAGCGATGTTAATTTTCGCTTGGATACTATACGCGATGATTCTCGCTATTCGCCATTACAAGCAGCAATCTGTAGTATATTGGGGATGGATTATTTCATTTATCCTTGTTACACTTCAAGCTGTAGTAGGAGTTTTAGTTGTATTTACAAACGCTAGTTTAGCAATGGCATTGTTACATTCTCTATTCATTTCTTGCTTGTTTGCCGTACTATGCTATTTAGTTATGCTGGGAACAAGAAGTAAAGTGAATGCCAAAGAAGCCGAATCAACTTCTAAACAAACAAAATAATTTAAAACTAAAATCCCTTGCCAATTCGGCAAGGGATTTTTTGCAATAAGAAAAGAGCTGTATTTACACAGCTCTTTTCTTATTTTAGTGATCTAATTCAATAAGTAAATCACCCGTTTGAATCGCATCACCATCGTTAACATATACTTTCTTCACTTTACCATTGAACGGCGCTTGAACTGTCGTTTCCATTTTCATCGCTTCTGTAATTGCCATAGAATCGCCTTTTTTCACTTCGTCGCCTTCTTTTACAACTACTTTAATTACCGTTCCTGGCATCGTTGCACTAATATGATTTGGATTCTCACGGTTTCCTTTCACACGTTGTGCAACTGTTGCTTTTACACTCTCGTCTTTCACGATAATTTCACGTGGTTGACCGTTAAATTCCAAGTAAAGAACACGGTTTCCATCCGACTGAGGTTCTCCAATTGATACTAGTTTAACCATCAATGTTTTACCCTGTTCAATTTCTACATCAATTTCTTCACCTAGTCTCATACCATAGAAGAACGTCGGTGTATCAAGTACAGATACATTTCCATAAAGCTCAGCAACTTTTTCATAATCCATAAATACTTTTGGATATAAAGCATATGCTACTACATCAAAAATCGTTACTTCGCGTCCAAGTTTATGGAATAATTCTTCTTTTAACGCTTCGAAATCTACTGGCTCTAGTAATTCACCTGGTCTTACTGTTAATGGCTCTTTCCCTTTTAAAATAATCTTTTGTAATTCTTTCGGGAAACCACCGTACGGTTGACCTAAATCACCAGAGAACATTTCAACAACAGACCCTGGGAAGTCCATCGCATGTCCACGCTCTAAAACATCTTGTTCTGTTAGATGGTTTTGAACCATAAATAATGCCATATCACCAACAACTTTTGATGATGGTGTTACTTTTACAATATCTCCAAACATGTCATTCACACGGCGGTACATTACTTTCACTTCATCGAAGCGATCTCCTAAACCAACCGCCTTCGCTTGTTGCTGAAGATTACTATACTGCCCACCCGGCATTTCATGCATATATACCTCTGTATGAGGCGCATTCATACCACTTTCAAACGGTGCATAGTATTTGCGTACATCTTCCCAATAGTGAGATAGTTTTTCTAAAGAATCTATATTAACATCTGGTTGTCTTTCGTTTCCGCCTAACGCATAGTATAGCGTGTTCGCACTTGGTTGTGACGTTTGACCAGCCATAGAACTCACTGCTACATCGACGATATCAACACCTGCTTCAATTGCCTTCGTATACGTTAATATACCATTTCCACTCGTATCGTGCGTGTGCAGATGAATTGGAATCGACACTGTCTCTTTTAATGCAGAAACTAAATCATATGCTGCATTTGGTTTTAGTAAGCCCGCCATATCTTTAATACCTAAAATGTGAGCTCCTGATGCTTCTAACTCTTTTGCTAAATTTTTATAATAATTTAAATCATATTTACTACGCAGTGGATCATGAATATCCCCTGTGTAGCACATTGTTGCTTCTGCAATTTTACCAGTGTCTCGTACAGCGTCAATTGCAACTCTCATGCCTTCCACCCAGTTTAAACTATCAAAAATACGGAATACATCAATGCCTGCTTGAGCAGAACATTCCACAAATTTTTGAATTAAATTATCTGGATAGTTTTTGTATCCAACTGCGTTTGAAGAACGAAGTAACATTTGGAATAACACGTTCGGCATTTTTTCACGAAGATCTAGTAATCGTTCCCATGGATCTTCTTTTAAGAAACGATACGCAACATCAAACGTTGCACCGCCCCACATTTCCGCTGAGAATAGGTTCGGTAACATTCTCGCTGTTGGCTCCGCAATTTGATGTAAATCTTTTGTACGAATACGAGTTGCAAGTAATGACTGGTGTGCATCACGGAATGTTGTATCCGTTAAAAGTACACGTTTTTGATCCTGTACCCATTTTACTAATCCGTCCGCTCCACGCTCGTCCAAAATTTGTTTCGTTCCATTTTGGATTGGCTCTGAATGTTTTAAACATGGAATACGAGCATCTGGGAATATTGGTTTTTCTTTTTTCCCTACTCCTGGGAAACCATTTACTGTTACTGTACCAATGTAATTTAACATTTTCGTTCCACGGTCTTTACGTTTCGGGAACAAGAACAATTCAGGTGACGCATCGATAAATGAAGTATCATATTCTCCTGATAAGAAGTTTTTATGCTTTACTACATTCTCTAGGAATGGAATATTTGTTTTAATACCACGAATACGGAATTCTTTTAAGTTACGTTCCATTTTTGCAGCAGCTTGCTCAAAAGTAAGTGCCCAAGTTGTAACTTTTACAAGTAAAGAATCGTAGTACGGTGTAATAACTGCACCTTGGAAGCTATTTCCTGTATCAAGACGCACACCAAAACCACCACCTGATCGATACGCCATAATTTTTCCTGTATCCGGCATAAAATTATTTAGCGGATCTTCAGTTGTTACACGAGATTGAATTGCAAATCCATGTACAACTACTTCCTCTTGCTTCGGAACACCTACCATTTTGCTATGTAATGAATGTCCATCCGCTATTAAAATTTGTGATTGAACAATATCTACTCCCGTAATCATTTCTGTAATCGTATGTTCTACTTGAACACGTGGATTTACTTCAATAAAGTAAAACTCATCATCTTTTACAAGGAATTCTACTGTTCCTGCATTTAAATAGTTTACATTTTTCGTTAACTTCACAGCAGCATCACAAATACGCTGACGCAGATCATCTGAAAGTGATACACTCGGTGCAATTTCTACAACTTTTTGATGACGACGTTGTACAGAACAGTCACGCTCGTATAAATGAACAACATTGCCTTCTTCATCTGCTAAAATTTGTACTTCTATATGTTTAGGTTTTTCAACGAATTTTTCGACGTAAACTTCATCATTACCAAAAGCTGCTTTCGCTTCTGATTTCGCTCGATTATATGATTCTCCTAATTCCTCACTAGTACGCACAATACGCATACCACGACCGCCACCCCCAAGGGATGCTTTAATAATAATCGGGTAATCATACTTTTCAGCAAATTTTTCGACTTCTTCTAATGAATTTACTGGACCATCACTACCAGGTATAACTGGAATTTGTGCTAGCTGCGCTTGTGTTCTTGCTTTCACTTTATCTCCAAACATATCTAAATGCTTACTTTTCGGACCGATAAAGATAATTCCTTCTTCTTCACAACGTTTAGCGAATTGAATATTTTCTGACAAGAAACCATATCCAGGGTGGATTGCATCTACATGATTACTTTTTGCAATCTCAATAATGCCTTCAATATCTAGATAAGCATCAATTGGTTTTTTTCCTTCCCCAACTAAATAGGACTCATCGGCTTTATAGCGATGATAAGAACCACTATCCTCTTTAGAATAGATTGCAACTGTTTTTAATCCAAGTTCCGAACAAGCTCGAAACACACGAATTGCAATCTCTCCACGGTTAGCTACCAATACTTTTTGAATACGTTGCAGCTTTGTCATGATTTTCCCCCTCTACTTTCCTACCACTCTAGAGATAAAATATATACACACCTTAAAAAGCGTGAAGTTCTTCACTTTCCACATTATATTATACTTAGAAAGCTTCACTTTATTTTTATCCATCATACCTTATTTTCTAACAAATGATAAGTTTTCTGTGCAATTTGTTTCACAAAAATAGTATAGCATACCTCTTCCTTTTCTAACAACTTAATTGTATATCACATTTAACTTAATGTGATATACCTTTTAACTGAAAGAGAAATTAGTACATCATATTTAAAACTACTTAAAAATAAAAAACACATCATGCTCTAAAGCACAATGTGTTTTTATTTTACAACTACAAGATGTGGTCCATTTTGTTCTCTTTCTTTCATTACACCATTCTGTTGTTTCTCTTGTCGTTTCACGTGACTAGCAATATTAAGTAGTATTCCCATTGCAAGTAGATTAGCTATTAAAGAACTTCCACCATAACTAATAAACGGTAAAGGCACTCCAGTAAGCGGTATTAATCCAGACATACCACCAACATTAACAAAAGTTTGTACTCCTATTAAACTTGCAATTCCGATTGCAATTAAACTTCCAAAAGGATCGTTACATTTTTGAGCAATCCTGAATGAACGAATAATAATAAGTAGCAAGCAAATTAAAATAATAGCTACACCAATAAAACCTAATTCTTCAGATATAATAGCCATAATAAAATCTGTTTGAGGTTCTGGTAAATAACCATATTTTTGCACACTATTTCCTAATCCTCGACCATTTAGCCCTCCTGAAGCAATTCCAATAAAAGAATTTACTAATTGGAATCCATCATTCTGAGGATCATTGAATGGATCAAGAAAAACTGAAAAACGTGCCTTTTGATATCCACTTAATTTATAATTAGCCAAAAAATATAGAGCTGGAATCCATACTATAGAAGTTAAAACAATTCGTTTAATCCATAAATTAATCCTTACTCCTGAACAAAGAAACATAATCCCTACTGTTCCTGCAATTAACAAATCGGTACCTAAATCATTTTGCTTTAAAATTAAAAACATTGCCATTCCAACAAAACCAAGTGTAAGTCCCGACCCTTTAAAAACAGGTGTATTTGTTTCTTGTCTCCTTGCAAAAAAGCGAGCTAATATAATAATAATCGATAATTTAACAAATTCAGCGGGCTGTATACCTAATATCCAACCTTTTGCACCATTTATTTCCTTACCAAAAATCAAGGCTGCTGCTAGTAAAGCAATACTCCCTAGCCCCATCGCCGATAAAATTATTCGTTTTCTCCAAAACTTATAAGGTAACGAAGCTACAATTACTAACAATACCGTTCCAATAGCTAAAGTTATTAATTGTTTTTTAAAAAAGTAATTTGCCGGCCAGTTATGCCTCGAAATCGCAACAATGGAACTAGAACTATATACCATTATTACTCCCAGCACACATAAGATAACAAGAGGAAGTAATAATGAATAATCCATTGATTTCCATACTTTTTTCATTTCATTTCCTCTTTCTGTTTCAATTTAATTATTGTTGTATTCCATATGTACATTGATTCTTCCTGCTTTATTATACAAATAAAAAGCTCAAACTAATTTAGTTTGAGCCCCCTTATTTGAACCCGTTATTGTTGTTTGTTTGTAAATGCTTCATGAAGTGCAGATAACTCACGTTCGAGCTCACCTAACATTGCTTTCCCTTGTTCTTCTGCAATAAGACCAAGGCGAACCGCAAAATCGACCTCGCGGGATAGTCCAAACATTTGTGTGTCTAACACTTCTTCATATAATGGACATTGCGGCATTGTAAGATGGTCCATTTGCACCTTAATAAGTCTTAAAATCTTCTCTGCATCCGCTTGTAGAAGGGCTAGTGCCTTTTCCTGATGATTTGCTACTGTCTCAGACGCCAAATTGATTCCCTCCGTTTCCGTCCTACTCTCCTCTATCCTATCTATTAATATTAGCGATAGTTTTAATAAATTGCAATAGAAACATTTTTTGTGACAACAGTGTCTAATACTATTATACTGAAAAGTGGGAGTATAACACAAATGGGGGAACAACAATGAGCGAAATTTTATTTATTAACGGAAAAGTACGTTTTCCAATCACTATTGATCCAACTGTTTGGATCTTTGATGATCGAAAAGTAGATTTGACAACTTACTTTGATGAAACTAGAGAAAACACGTCTGAACTAGAAACTTATTTAAAAAACACTTCAGAACATTGGGATCGCGAAATCCGTGATGGTGCCGCTTTTCCTCCAATACAACAAAGTGTGAAGAAATATAAAAAAGAACAGCTGATTACTGGAACATTTGGTATACCATTTCATCCATTTCTTGCTAACGCTGAAATTTTAGAGGACGCTAGGCAAGTTGAAATTGAAACGGTAGATCATACAATGACACTTCCATTAGAAACTGTCAAAAATGCTATACTAGGCTTTTCAAAAGAAGGAAAACCATTAAAAGAAGACGGGCCTGTTCATCTCTATTTCAATGATGGATCTAATCAACAAAATCCAATCCGTAACATCCGTAAATTTACAATTATTTAAAGAAAAGGAGTGAGCTTAAGCTCACTCCTTTTTACAATAAATCTGCTGCTAGTTGAGCTAAATTAGATCGCTCCCCTTTAACAAACTTCACATGACCACTAATACGCTGTTCTTTAAACTTCTCTACAACATATGTTAAGCCATTATTATATTCATCTAAATATGGGTGATCAATTTGCTGAGGATCTCCCATCAATACAATCTTACTCTTTTCCCCTACCCTAGTTAATATCGTTTTCACTTCATGCTTTGTTAAATTTTGTGCTTCGTCAATGATAATGAACTGATCTGGAATACTTCTCCCGCGTATATAAGTAAGGGCTTCTACTTCAATCGAACCCATTCCAGCTAAAATAGCATCTAACTCTCCTGGCTTTTTCGTATTAAATAAATACTCTAGGTTATCAAAAATTGGCTGCATCCATGGTCTTAACTTTTCTTCTTTTTCTCCTGGTAAATAACCGATATCTTTTCCGACTGGAACAATTGGTCTTGCCACAAGTAATTTTTTATATAACCCTAAGTCTTCTGTTTGCATAAGTCCCGAAGCTAACGCAAGTAACGTTTTTCCTGTGCCGGCTTTCCCCGTTAACGTTACAAGCGGAATATCTTCACGAAGCAACAATTCTAATCCCATAATTTGCTGCACATTTCGTGGTCGTATCCCCCACACTTGTTCATTGTGAAAAATAAGTTTCTTTACCTTCTTACCTAAGTGATCCACAATGCCAAGAGCAGAACTAGAGCCCCCTAATGCATCTTTCATCACTACAAACTGATTTGGGTAAAAAGGATGATTCGCAATTTCAGATAGAGGCAATTCACCTTTCTCATAAAAATAATCCAATTGTTCTTTTGATATATATCCTTCTAAAAAGCCAGAATATATATTTTCTACTTCAATTACGCGATCACTTAAATAATCTTCAGCCTTCAAACCAATTGCATCAGCTTTTACCCTTACGAGCACATCTTTACTTACCAAAATAACAGACTTCCCGTCCTCTTTTTCCTGTTCTTCTAAAGATAGATTTTTTGCTACAGCTAAAATTCGATTATCATTTGTTTTTTCTACAAAAATATCTTGTAGTTGCACGAATGAACGATGGTTCAATTCAATACGAAATGTTCCGCCGTTTTCTAGCGGGATACTTTCATGCAGCTTTCCTATTTCACGAAATTTATCTATTAACTTAGATACATAACGAGCGTTTCGTCCTACTTCATCCATATAACGTTTTTTCGAATCAACCTCTTCTAATACAACTGCTGGAATCACTACTTCATTGGTTTCAAATGAAAAAATAGATAAAGGATCCTGCAAAAGTACATTCGTATCTAACACATAAATTTTATCCAACCTGTTACCCCCTGACTCCACTTTTAAATTTGTAGAACAAGGGTTTCATCCATACAATATGGACGAACCATTGTTATAATTATATGTACCGTGTAAACGAGGTAGAATCGAAAATCATAGTCATTAAACCTTTTATTTATTCTTTATTCATTTCTATTCAATATATTACTTTTTATTATAATTATTAACGTTAAATCACAATAACCGATTACAAAAGTGAATAAACGAATTTCCTATTTAGCATCTTTATAATTCTCTTATCCCTACTAACACTTCATTATCCAGCTTTTTCGCTGCCCGAAGATCATATGTTTTTTCATATGTTGGTTCAATTGCAAGTTTCGCTCCATAAAACATAACATCACGCACTTCTTGCACATTTACTTCTATTACAGTTAATTTTAGAGAAATACCTTCCATTCTATCTGTCAAAATTTCACCTGCACCACTTATAGAAAATACGGATTCATTCGCCATTATAGTCAATACCACACCTGTATTATGCCGTATATTTTCCACAATACGTGAACGTTGATCTACTGCAAATCGAATACTAGTTTTACTCACTGCATACACCCAAGAAATAGCACTTACGTTAGGAACTTGCTTTTCGAAATCTGTCGTTGCTATCATAACAATACACTCTTTACGCAACGTTTGTACTAAATCCTCTGTTAAGGTAGGCTCTACTACATTCGCCATATTTTCACCTCCAAACATACTTGGTATATCCTTATCATAACTTATTTTTTGAATTGCGAAAATATTATTTTTTCCCACTATTATTCAAAAACATTATACTTCCATGATATACTTATACTGATAGAATTCGTATTGAGGTGACGAAATGAGAGTCAAATGTATGATTTGTGATAAAAAAGATATGTTAGATGATGAAAATCCTATGGCAAAAAAACTGCGTAATCGCCCTATTCATACATATATGTGCATGGAATGTTCGGAACGAATTGCAGAGCGTACAATGGAACGTCATGCAAGTGGTAATTTCCGATTATATCGTGATAAAAAAATCGAAGATGATTGGTAAAATGTAAATAAGTCCTTACTCATATAGATAAGGACTTATTTATATTTTTCTGGTTCACGATTCATCTGATCCAAAAAACAATCAATGGCTTCTAACGGAAACCTTGCAGATTTCCGTTCTCCATTCATTTCATATGTAATTAAATACATTTCCTCGTTCTTTTCGACTTCAACATTTCTTAATTTATGTTCTTCATATATCATATTTTGAAATAACAAATATGTTTCTTTTGCAGCACTATCATCTGGGCGTGCTTCCGCAACTGTTTTAATTGTTAACCAATTATATAGTGCATCTTGTACTGAACGCATGAAAACTCCCCTTCCTTATCCTGCTTTTTGTTGTTTCGCTTGACGCAAACGCAATCTATAAATTCCAAGTACAATTGCCGCTACAACAAGTCCTTCTCCAACAGGTAAAAACACAGCAAAAAAGGTTAATACTGTGCATCCAATTGCTAATGATATGTATATCACAATATTTTTTAGTACAGACAACTTTCTAGCAAACCCTAAATTATAAACGAGAGCACTTAATATAATAATCGTCCCATAAAGTAACCACATTCCTAACTCTGGATTTTCATCTACCTTACACAATTTTGCAAAAAAAGACATCCTTTCTAACACACTCTTCCCCCCTAGCAGTAAAATGCAATTTTCTTTATACACTTAATACAAGAGTAACTCGCAAAAAAAATACTGTCCACAAAAATGAGTAAATATTCTAAAAAATAAACAAAATAAAAAAACAACGCCCTTTATAAAGGGCGTTGTTTTTTTATTTTTACGCTTCGACAGATTTCTTTTTCTTAGCAGCTCTTTCGCGCTCACTCTTATCAAGAATCTTTTTACGTAGACGAATTGATTCTGGAGTTACTTCACAGAACTCGTCATCGTTTAAGTACTCTAATGATTCTTCTAAAGTCATTAGGCGTGGTTTCTTCATTGTTGAAGTTTGATCTTTCGTCGCAGAACGAATGTTAGTTTGTTGTTTCATTTTCACAACGTTAACTGTTAAGTCATTCTCACGAGTATGTTCTCCTACAATCATACCAGCATATACTTCTGTACCTGGTTCAACGAAGATTACACCACGGTCTTCAACTTGCATAATACCGTATTGTGATGCTTTTCCTGTTTCAAGTGAAACTAGAACACCTTGACGACGTCCACCAACTTGTCCAGCGTGTACTGGTTGGTAGCAATCGAATGTATGGTTTAAAATACCGTAACCACGAGTTAATGTTAAGAATTCTGTTGTGTAACCAATTAAACCACGTGCTGGAACCATGAAAGTAAGGCGAACTTGACCGTTTCCGTTATTCACCATATCTAACATTTCACCTTTACGTGCACCCATAGATTCCATAATAGAACCAGTGTATTCTTCAGGTACATCGATTTGTACACGCTCTACAGGCTCACATCTTACGCCATCAACTTCTTTAATGATTACTTCTGGCTTAGATACTTGTAATTCATAACCTTCACGACGCATGTTTTCAATTAAGATAGATAAATGTAGTTCCCCACGTCCAGATACGATCCACGCATCAGGAGAATCTGTATTATCTACACGTAAACTTACATCTGTTTCTAATTGTGAACGAAGACGCTCTTCAATTTTACGAGATGTAATGTATTTACCTTCACGACCTGCAAATGGGCTGTTATTTACAAGGAACGTCATTTGTAGTGTTGGCTCATCAATACGTAATAATGGTAACGCATCTTGATGTTCAACTGGACATACTGTTTCACCTACGTTAATGTCTTCCATACCAGAAACGGCTACTAAGTCCCCTGCTTTTGCTTCTTCAATTTCTTGACGTTTTAATCCCATGTAACCGAATAATTTCGTTACGCGGAATTGCTTCACACTTCCGTCTACTTTCATTAAAGCAACTTGTTGTCCAACCTTCATTGTACCGCGGAATACGCGACCAACTCCAATACGTCCAACGTAGTCGTTGTAATCAAGAAGTGCTACTTGGAATTGAAGTGGCTCTTCGCTGTTATCAATTGGTGCTGGAATATGTTCGATAATTGTATCGAATAATGATTTCATATTCTCTTCTTGATTTGCTGGGTTTGAATCTAAGCTTGCTGTTCCGTTCATTGCTGATGCAAATACAACTGGGAACTCTAATTGATCTTCGTTTGCACCAAGCTCAATGAATAAGTCGATTACTTCATCAACTACTTCATCTGGACGAGCGAAGTCACGGTCAATTTTGTTTACAACTACGATTGGAGTTAAGTTTTGCTCAAGAGCTTTCTTTAAAACAAATCGTGTTTGTGGCATACAACCTTCATATGCATCAACAACAAGTAAAACACCATCAACCATTTTCATGATACGTTCTACTTCTCCACCGAAGTCAGCATGACCAGGTGTATCTAAAATGTTAATTCTTTTATCTTCATAGTGAATCGCTGTATTTTTCGCTAAAATTGTAATACCGCGTTCTCTTTCTAGATCATTTGAATCCATTGCGCGTTCTTCAACGTGTTCGTTCGCACGGAAAGTCCCCGCTTGACGTAATAACTGGTCAACAAGTGTTGTTTTACCATGGTCAACGTGGGCAATAATTGCTATATTACGTAAATCTTGTCGTTTTTTCAACATGTCCAACTCCTAATGTCTTTTTAATCCTTCTCTATTATAAGAGCGAAGGGGATACAATAGCAATTAAAATAAAAGCAAGAATGAAAATATAGTTGTATTCTTACTTTTGTGAAAGTAAAATGAGATTGGAGGGTGAAGAAATGGAACACATTCAATATCGCTTTTTATTAACTGCAATTATCGGTGTTATTTTCTTAATCGGTATCGGCATTATGATTGCTGAAAATAGTCCAATCGGTATTATTATTTGCATTATCGGCACATTTGTTACAGTTGGATACGGTTTTGTAACAAAAAGAAAAATGCGCAAATCACAATAACGCTAAAAAGTAAGAAGCTTATACACAGCCTCTTACTTTTTTTGTTGCTCTCATATAAACGATAACACTTCTTCATACACTCCTGGTTTTGCAACTAACACACTGCTCTTCTCTATGATAGAAAGTGGCGCTCCAGAGAATGTCGTCACCTTACCTCCAACTTCTTCTACAATTATCTTTCCTCCGCCAAAATCCCATGGTGATAATCTCGGCGTTACATATGCATCTATTCTTCCTGTTGCAACGTATACCATCTCTAACGCTGCACAGCCATATGATCTTGTGCCTCTTGCTTTCTTAACAAGTGCCATCATACTTTCCATATTAAGCAATGGATTATCTGTAAGCCATATCGCATTTAAAGCTACAATACCTTGCTCTACAGTTCCTTTTTTCAGTGTAGGAATTGATATATCATTACAAAAAGCTCCATATCCCTTGACTGCATGATATAGTTCATCATGCACTGGATCATATATAAGTCCAATCTTTCCGATACCGTTCTCATAAATCCCAATTGAAATCGCAAAATTTCTTTTTTGATGAACAAAGTTCATCGTGCCGTCAATTGGATCAATTAACCAAACAACCCCGTCAGAAGACGTTATCTCGTCTCCATAACCCTCTTCTCCTAAAATATTATGATTCGGGAATGTTTCTTTAATTTTCCCAATTAAAAACTGTTCTATCTCTCGGTCCATATTTGTAACTAAGTCAGCTGCATTTGATTTTGTTTCTATAATAAGTGCTTTTTTCATTGATGCCATTAAATGCTCTCCTGCATCCCGAATCCACCGTTTGGCGTGTGCATCAATGTCTTTCCATACTTCTTGCATGTTTAAACACTCCGATCTATACTGTTCACAGAAAAAACGAACCCTTTATAAGGTTCGCACCAACTAATTTTTTATACATATACTATTATTACGCTTCTAAACGAATCATTTCAAGTCTTAACACTTCTAACTTTTGTACACACTCTTCTTTTTTCTGTTTGTCATCTTCCATCATCGCATCATATAAAGTTGCTAATTCATAATCTAGCTCCAAACGTAGCACCGGTATTCTCTTTTCAGCATCTGTTCTCTTTAACGCATTAATCACCTGTCTCATATTATTTGCCTCCTCCCAATATTCGTCTGCCCTCGGACTAGAATTGATTCAATTTTCTGATTTTTTGTTTTATACTATACTATGTTGGATAAATCATCTATGCAACAAAATTATATTTTTTTATTTAAATTTTTTTGTGCTGTTTTTTTTATGAATAGTACAAGCTATGCTAAAATAAAAGCAAAATAGGAGTTGGAGGAACAATCATGACAATACAAACATTCAAGTCAACTGATTTTGATGTCTTTACAGTTGATGGTCTCGAAGAACGAATGAGTGCAATTAAAACGAACATTCATCCTAAGCTAGAAGCTTTAGGGGAACAATTTGCAGAATACTTATCCAAACAAACTGATGAGAACTTTTTTTATCATGTTGCAAAACACGCACGCCGCAAAGTCAATCCACCAAACGATACTTGGGTTGCTTTTTCAACAAATAAACGAGGATATAAAATGCTACCGCATTTCCAAATCGGCTTATGGGGTACTCATGCCTTCATATACTTTGGTTTAATCTATGAGTGTCCACAAAAAGTTGAGACGGCTCATGCCTTCTTAGAACATTTAAATGATTTAAAAACAAATATTCCAAATGACTTCGTTTGGTCCATTGACCATACTAAACCAAGTGTGAAATTACATAAAACACTTGAAACCGAAGACTTACAAAAGATGATTGAACGATTAGCTACTGTAAAAAAAGCAGAATTATTAGTTGGTATTCATATATCACCAGAGGAGTTTTCAGCAATGACCAACGAACAATTCCTTGCTAAGATTGAATCTACGATGCAATCACTCCTTCCTTTATATGCACTGTGTAATCGATAGTAGAAAACGGACAATTTATATTGTCCGTTTTTAGTTGTTATCACATTATATCACTTCAGTTTTTATTTTTCAAAATATTTTTACATTTTTACGAGCTTTTGTTCTTCGACTTCTTTTGCCCTTTGAATAGCACGATATATAGAGTATCCACTTACTTCTTGAAATTCTTTATCAATTTTCTTTTCTTCTGCTTTCGATGGAACAATCTCTTTAAAACGACGATATAAACCCATTAACTCTTCTCTTATAATCCCTTTTTCATAAGCTTTCTCAATCGCTTCATAAAACTTAACAATTGTAACCATTTCCTCATTTGACCAATCATAATCTAACGGATATTGATATTCCATTTCGCACCTCATTTATCATTTCTTCTTGTTTCATTATGCTATCTTAAAGAGAATATTTTATTCTTCATTATAGCCACTCTGCATTATACACTATTTATTCATTTTAATGGAATTGTCTTCCTCTATTCATTAGTTGAGGCTAACTATTAAACATACTCACCTTAAAAACATTTTTTTCTATACATCTATAATTATTGGTGATATAATGCTTTTGTTTTATAGAAAATAAAGTGAAGCTACCATCTCAAAAACGATTTTTTGAATGGCAGAAAAACAAGCCTTATTCTAAAAAAGGCTACACTTTTTTAGAGCAGGATTATATAAAACAAATTACACTAAATATTATGAAGAAGAAGGGGTGTATAGATTGTCCCAATACGAAACACCATTGTTTACCGCTTTAGTTGAGCACAGTAAGCGAAATCCAATTCAATTCCATATTCCTGGTCATAAAAAAGGACAGGGCATGGATCCTACATTTCGCGAATTTATTGGGCATAATGCATTAGCAATTGATTTAATTAATATTGCGCCACTCGATGATTTACATCATCCAAAAGGTATGATTAAAGAAGCACAGGATTTAGCAGCCGCTGCATTCGGTGCAGATCATACTTTCTTTTCTA
Source organism: Bacillus cereus group sp. BceL291 (assembly GCF_051776705.1). Lineage (NCBI taxonomy): Bacteria > Bacillati > Bacillota > Bacilli > Caryophanales > Bacillaceae > Bacillus > Bacillus cereus group sp. BceL291. The sequence continues at coordinate 40,244 of NZ_JBPWAP010000017.1, forward strand.
TTCAAGGTACAAGTGGCGCTATTATGACAATGGTGATGAGCGTTTGCGGTCCTGGTGACAAAATCCTAGTACCACGAAACGTGCATAAATCAGTAATGTCAGCTATTATTTTCTCAGGTGCAAAACCGATTTTCATGCATCCTGAAATCGATCCGAAGCTCGGTATTTCTCATGGAATCACAATTCAATCTGTCAAAAAAGCACTTGAAGAGCACTCAGATGCAAAGGGCTTACTTGTTATTAACCCAACGTACTTTGGGTTTGCTGCAGACTTAGAACAGATTGTACAATTAGCACATTCTTATGACATCCCTGTACTAGTCGACGAGGCTCATGGTGTTCATATTCATTTTCACGATGAATTACCTATGTCAGCGATGCAAGCTGGTGCGGATATGGCAGCAACAAGTGTTCACAAATTAGGAGGCTCTTTAACTCAAAGTTCTATTCTTAATGTGAAAGAAGGCTTAGTGAATGTAAAGCATGTCCAATCTATTATTAGTATGCTTACAACTACATCAACTTCTTACATCTTGTTAGCATCCCTTGATGTTGCGAGAAAACGTCTTGCTACAGAAGGAACAGCACTCATAGAACAAACAATACAATTAGCTGAGCATGTTCGTGATGCTATAAATTCTATTGAGCATCTTTACTGTCCTGGAAAAGAAATGTTAGGTACAGATGCTACCTTTAACTATGATCCTACAAAGATAATTGTATCTGTAAAAGATTTAGGTATTACCGGCCACCAAGCTGAAGTATGGCTTAGAGAGCAATATAACATTGAAGTAGAACTCTCAGATCTATACAACATACTATGTCTTATCACTTTGGGAGATACAGAAAGTGATACAAATACACTTATTGCAGCTTTACACGATTTAGCAGCAACATTTAGAAATAGGGCAGATAAAGGTGTTCAAGTACAAGTAGAGATTCCAGAAATTCCAGTGCTAGCACTTTCTCCTCGAGATGCTTTTTATTCGGAAACAGAAGTCATCCCATTTGAAAATGCAGCGGGTCGTATTATAGCTGATTTTGTTATGGTTTATCCGCCAGGGATTCCAATCTTTACTCCGGGGGAAATTATTACACAAGAAAACTTAGAGTATATTCGGAAAAACTTAGAAGCAGGTTTACCTGTACAAGGTCCTGAAGATATGACATTACAAACATTACGTGTTATTAAAGAGTACAAGCCTATCAGTTGATAGGCTTTTTTTTCACCTTTTTTCCTTTTCTTCATACGATACTTAAGAATGTAACGTATAGGTGGGGATACTATTATGATTGTAATAGGCCGTTCTATTGTACATCCTTATATTACAAATGAATATGAGCCATTTGCAGCAGAGAAACAACAAATTTTATCAATAATGGCAGGAAATCAAGAAGTTTATTCCTTCCGAACAGCTGATGAACTCAGCTTTGATCTCAATTTACGAGTTAATATTATTATCTCTGCACTAGAGCTTTTTCAAAGTGGATTTCAGTTTCGCACATTTCAACAATCCTTTTGCAACCCCCAGTATTGGAAAAGAACATCCCTTGGAGGATTCGAGCTTCTTCCAAACATACCATCTTCTATTGCCATACAAGATATTTTTAAAAATGGAAAACTATATGGAACTGAATGCGCAACCGCTATGATCATTATTTTTTATAAAGCTTTACTATCATTGTATGAGGAAGAAACTTTCAATCGTCTATTTGCAAATCTTTTACTTTATACATGGGACTACGATCAAGATCTAAGGCTCATAACAAAAAACAGTGGCGATCTTGTTCCAGGTGACCTCGTTTACTTTAAAAACCCACAAGTGAATCCAGCTACGATTGAGTGGCAAGGAGAAAACACAATCTATTTAGGAAATTTCTTTTTTTACGGACATGGCGTGGGTGTAAAAACAAAAGAAGAAATTATTTATTCATTAAATGAACGAAGAGTCCCTTACGCTTTTATTTCAGCTTTCTTGACTGATACTATTACCCGTATCGATAGCCGTATAATGAGCCAATATGCTTCTTCTAGTACACCACATACATCCATAAGCTTTATTCCAATTAGAGATGATGCAATCGTTGCAACAGTTGGTCATACAACTACAATTTATTAAAAAAGCGCCTACACATGTAGGCGCTTTTTCTTATTATTAAGCTTTTGTATGTTCTTTATGGTCACATTCGCAATGAGATCCACATTTCCCGTATAGTACTGTTGATTTTTCATCTTCAAAATGTCCAATTGTTCCTTCACATACTTGGCATACGATTGTTCCCATTTTCATTTCCCCCTGAGTTTTAATAGTAATCTATTTATTTATCATTAAGCTTTCGCATTATCTTTTCTAGCACAGTCACAATTTGTTCCACATTTTCCGTAAAGTACCGTCGTTTTCTCATCTTCAAAATGTCCGATTGTTCCTTCACATACTTGGCATACGATTGTTCCCATTTTCATTTCCCCCTAAGTTTATGGTCCTAAAAACTTTTAGCTGTCCATTTCCTATCAATTATTGGGCTTTTGTATGCTCTGTGTGATCACATCCGCAAGATCCACATTTCCCGTAAAGTACCGTTACTTTCTCATCTTCGAAGTGTGCAATTGTACCTTCACAATCTTGACATACGATTGTTCCCATTTTTCATTTCCCCCTAAGTTTATAATCCCAAAAACTTTTTGTAACCGCTTAACTTTCTGTCTTTATTTTAATATGTTATACTTTTTACGTCAATAGGTTTTTAGTATAACACATTAAATATTTTTAATTTAAATTAGTATGCGATATTAAAATAAAAAAACAGCCATATTTATAAGTACGACTGTTTCACATTAATTATTCTTCATATTCCGCATGTAAAGAAGTTGACGGAACTAGAAATTTGAAAAACTGAGCTAACTCCTTTGCTTCCTCTTCTGATCCTAATTTAAAAATCTCCTGTATATATTGAACATTCTCTACATCATCTCGTCCGAGTAAAGTAGACCTTCCTGTTTGCATACAAACAATGAGCGGCTTTCCAAAAAACATATTTGTATAAATAACACCAAAATCATAACGTGTATCATGTGTCATAAACCCTAAAAATCGTACCTTCACACTTTCATGCTCATCATACAATTTTTCAAACATTGGTTTCCACCTTTCTACATCACGTTTCATTAATAGTATATTAAACAAAACATGTAATACTCCTTTTAATTGTCAAAAAATTCAGTAGGATGTAGAATGATAGTATTCTACTAAGCTAGGGGGAACTTATATGCAACACGCCTTTATTACGCTTGTACCGAAATCCAACCAACAATCAGTTTCAATAGATGATATAAAACAACTTTTTCATTATTATAAAACAGTTACTTCTAAAACTGGTGCCCAAATTAATTACACGTATACAAATACCGCTTTTCCTTATGAAATTTTAGATACATCTACAACAACATTAAAACTTCAATCCACTCACGACCGGTATGACTCAATTTATATTGGTGTTGGTATAGAAAATGAACAATCTTTCATCCAAGTTTCTTTACCACCTAATGCAACATTTGGTGACAAAGGGAAAGCAAATGAATTTTGCCGTTTTTTAGCGAAGAAATTAGAAGGAGAGTTACAATTATTTAATGGAAGAACAATGTATTTTTATAAACGCTAATTTAAAAAATAGATAATATGATTAAAAATAATATACAATTCGAACATGTAAGAAATAAAGCTTGCTTTCTTACGTGCAATACAAAATATGCTATTACATAGGCTAAATATAGAAATACGAAAAAAAGAATAACTTTATAATGAAACTTATCACCATTCGATAATGTTAATACAGTGGAAAAGCCACTCCATAGTAGTAAATGATAAAATATAACATGTAATATTTTCATGGAACCTTCTCCTTTGACATGCTCTATTTTATTAATATATGGGGGTAAGTTTGAATCAATTACATATTATAGGATGATATATATTACCTTCGAAGTAAGTTAAGCCTGAATCATTTGTTAAAGTATTATATATTCATTCGACAAGTACGTTTAAAGACCTTGCAAGTCATTTGATGAAAATAAAAATAGCCCCTCTCTTACAATAAGAGAAGGGCTATTTACATTACTTAAATTATTTTACAATGTGAATTGGCATTCCAAGAGCAACTTCAGCTGCTTCCATTGTGATTTCACCTAATGTTGGGTGAGCATGGATTGTTTGAGCGATATCTTCAGCTGTCATTCCAGCTTCGATAGCTAAACCAATCTCAGAAATAATATCAGAAGCACCTGCACCTGCAACTTGAGCACCTACAAGAAGACCATCTTCTTTACGTGTTACAAGTTGTAGGAAACCGTCAGTGCTGTTTAATGATAATGCACGACCGTTAGCAGCGAATGGGAACTTAGATACAGTTACAGTCATTCCAGCTTCTTCAGCTTGTTTTTTAGTGTAACCAACAGATGCTAGTTCTGGATCAGTGAAGCATACTGCAGGAATTCCGATGTAATCGATAGCTGATGCATGGCCACTAATTGCTTCTACAGCTACTTTACCTTCGTAAGAAGCTTTGTGAGCTAATGGTGGTCCAGGAACGATATCACCGATTGCATAGATGTTTGGTACATTTGTACGACATTGCTCATCGATTTCGATGATGCCGCGGTCAGTCATTTTAACTCCAACTTGCTCAAGACCGATTTCTTGAGTGTTTGGACGACGACCTACAGTTACTAATACGTAATCTGCTTCTACAGTTTGGATTTCACCTTTAACTTCAAAGCTAACTTTTACGCCAGTTTCTGTTTCTTCAACGCCTTTAGCCATAGCTTTTGTATGGATATTTACGTTACCTTTTTTCTGTAGAGCACGTTTAACAACAGAGCTCATAGCTTTTTCGAAACCAGCTAAGATTTCGTCGCCAGCTTCTACTACAGTAACTTCTGTACCGAAGTTAGCATATGCAGTACCTAATTCCATACCGATGTAACCGCCGCCGATTACAACAAGTTTTTTAGGAATTTCAGGTAAGCTTAAAGCACCTGTAGAGTTGATAACACGTTTAGAGTATTTGAATCCTGGAATTTCGATTGGTGTAGAACCAGTTGCAAGAACAGCATTTTTAAACGTATAAGTTTGAGCTGCATCTTCAGTCATAACGCGTAATGTATTAGCATCTACGAAGTAAGCTTCACCGCGAATGATTTCAACTTTGTTACCTTTAAGAAGGCCTTCAACACCGCCAGTTAATTTCTTAACTACGCCGTTTTTCCATTCTTGAACTTTTGTAAAGTCAACTTTTACGTTTTCTGCAGTAATACCCATGTCATCAGAATGCATTGCATTCTCATAACGATGACCTGCATTGATTAACGCTTTTGAAGGAATACATCCAACGTTTAAGCATACGCCACCAAGGTTAGCTTTTTCAATGATTGCTACCTTTTGACCTAATTGTGCTGCACGAATTGCCGCAACGTATCCACCAGGACCTGCACCAACAACGACTGTATCTAATTCAATTGGGAAATCTCCTACTACCATTGTTATTACGCCTCCATTACTAATAATTGTGGGTCATTCAATAGACGTTTAATTTGGTTTAACGCTTTTTGAGCAGTTGCACCGTCAATTAAACGATGGTCAAAGCTTAGAGATAATGCTAATACTGGAGCTGCAACGATCTCACCGTTTTTCACAACTGGTTTTTCAGCGATACGGCCGATACCAAGGATTGCTACTTCTGGGTGGTTGATAACTGGAGTGAACCATTGTCCACCTGCAGAACCAATGTTTGTAATTGTGCAAGAAGCACCTTTCATTTCAGCTGGAGCTAGACGACCTTCACGTGCTTTACCAGCAAGATCATTGATCTCGTTAGAGATTGTGAAGATAGACTTACGATCTGTATCTTTAACAACTGGTACTAATAGACCTTTGTCTGTATCAGCTGCGATACCGATGTTGAAGTAATGTTTATGAACTACTTCTTGAGATGCATCGTCTAAAGAAGTGTTTAACATTGGGTATTCACGTAATGCAGATGTTAAAGCTTTAACAACGTACGGAAGGTAAGTTAATTTAATACCTTTGTCAGCTGCTACTGCTTTGAACTTCTTACGGTGAGCAACAAGTTCTGTTACATCTACTTCGTCCATTAATGTTACGTGAGGAGCTGTGTGTTTAGAGTTAACCATTGCTTTCGCAATCGCTTTACGGATACCACTCATTTTCTCACGAGTTTCTGGATATTCACCAGCTGGGATTGGTTGTGCTTTTGGTGCTTCTTCTTTCGCTGCTGCTGGAGTAGCTTCTACTGCTGCTGGAGCCTCAGTTGCTGCTACAGTTTGTCCACCATTTGCAAATGCATCGATGTCAGCTTTTACGATACGGCCATTCTTACCAGTACCAGCTACTTTATGAATGTCTACACCTTTTTCACGAGCGTATTTACGAACAGATGGCATAGCAATTACGCGCTCATTTACTACTTCTGCAGTTGCTGCTGGAGTAGCTTCCGCTGCTGGAGCTTCTACTGCTGCTTCTTCAGCTTTTGGAGCTTCATCATGATCGTCACCTTTAAATTTAAGGTTTTCGTATCCAGGAGCATCAAATTTAATTAATGTATCTCCTACGATTGCAACTGTTCCTTCTTCTACAAGTACTTCAAGTACTTTACCTTTAACAGGAGAAGGGATTTCTACTACTGCTTTATCATTTTGTACTTCAAGAAGTACATCGTCTTCGTTTACTTCATCGCCTGGTTTAATAAACCATTTTACGATTTCACCTTCGTGGATACCTTCACCGATATCTGGTAGTTTAAATTCAAATGCCACGGAATTCAGCCCCCTGATTCATTTCATTATTATGGAATATGTACAAAAGAAACCAGCATGTGCTGATTTCTTTTGCACATGAAAAGCTAAAAATTAGAAGTTCATTACTTTGTTTACAGCTTCAACAATATCTTTGTGGTTTGGTAACCATACGCTCTCTGCTTGAGAGAATGGGAATACTGTATCAGCAGCTGCAACACGTACAACTGGAGCTTCTAAGTTTAAGATTGCACGGTCGTTAATTTCCGCTACAACGTTAGCTGCAATACCAGCTTGTTTTTGAGCTTCTTGAACTACAACTACGCGACCTGTTTTTTCAACAGAAGCGATGATTGTTTCGATATCTAATGGTTGAACTGTACGTAAGTCAACAACCTCTAAAGAGATACCTTCTTTTTCAAGTTCTTCAGCAGCTTTTAATGCAGCGTGAACCATAGCACCGTAAGCGATAACAGATACATCTGTACCTTCACGTTTGATATCAGCTTTACCTAAATCAATTGTGTAATCACCTTCTGGTACCTCTTGACGGAATGAACGGTACAATTTCATATGCTCTAAGTAGATAACTGGATCGTTGTCACGAATCGCAGAGATTAAAAGACCTTTAGCATCGTATGGAGTAGATGGAATAACAACTTTTAGACCAGGTTGTTGAGCCACTAATCCTTCTAAGCTATCAGCATGTAGTTCAGGAGTATGAACACCACCACCGAATGGAGAACGAACTGTTACTGGAGCAGTCCAACGTCCACCAGAACGGTAACGCATACGAGCTAATTGACCAGAAATTGAATCCATTACTTCATAAACGAAACCGAAGAATTGGATTTCTGGAACTGGACGGAATCCTTCAAGTGCAAGACCAACTGCAAGTCCACCAATACCAGACTCTGCAAGTGGAGTATCCATTACACGATCTTCACCAAATTCAGCTTGTAAACCTTCAGTAGCACGGAATACACCGCCGTTTACACCAACGTCTTCACCAAATACAAGTACGTTAGGGTCATTTTTCATTTCAACGCGTAAAGCATCAGTGATTGCTTGAATCATTGTCATTTGAGCCATGGCTTACTTCGACTCCTTTTCTTTGTAGATTTCATATTGTTCAGCTAAGTTGTAAGGCATTTTTTCGTACATGATTTCCATTAAATCAGTTACTTTTTGTTTTGGAGCTTGGTCAGCCTTAGCAATTGCTTGTTTGATATCTTCTTTTGCTTCTTCGATTACTGTCTCTTCAACTTCTTGAGACCATAGGCCTTTAGCTTCTAAGAACTTACGGAAGCGTACGATTGGGTCTTTTTGTTCCCATTCGTTTTCGATATCTTTTGTACGGTAACGAGTTGGGTCATCACCAGCCATTGTATGAGGACCGTAACGGAATGTTAAAGTCTCGATTAAAGTAGGGCCTTCGCCATTTACTGCGCGCTCACGAGCAAAAGCAGTTGCTGCGTATACAGCTAATGGATCCATACCGTCTACTTGAATTCCGTAAATACCTGCTGCTACTGCTTTTTGTGCTACAGTTTTAGCTGCAGATTGCTTTTCTACTGGAGTAGAGATTGCATAACGGTTGTTTTGAACAACGAAGATTGCTGGAGCTTTGAATGCACCTGCAAAGTTCATACCTTCGTAGAAGTCACCTTGTGAAGCACCACCGTCACCAGTGTAAGTAATTGCAACAGATTTTTTACCACGTAGTTTCATACCTAACGCAACACCAGCAGTTTGGATGATTTGCGCACCGATAATAATCTGTGGAGCTAATGCATTTACATTCTCAGGCATTTGGTTACCCATGAAGTGTCCACGAGAGAATAAGAATGCTTGGTATAATGGTAATCCGTGCCATACTAATTGTGGTACATCACGGTATCCTGGTAAGATGAAGTCTTCTGCTTCAAGTGCGAAATGACTTGCTAATTGAGAAGCTTCTTGTCCAGCTGTAGGTGCGTAGAAACCTAAACGTCCTTGACGGTTTAAAGAAATAGAACGTTGATCTAATACGCGAGTATACACCATACGACGCATTAATTCTTTTAATTGATCATCAGATAATTCAGGCATAGCTGCTTCATTCACAACTTCACCGTTTTCATTTAAAATTTGTAATGTTTCAAATTGAGCTGCGATAGCTTTCATTTGCTCATCAACATTAAATAGGGTCTTTTTTGTTTTAGTACCCATTCCGTTCACCTCTTCCTCTCTTGAACCATATTCTGAAACGCTTTCACTGGCTATTTTCCAGTTTAAAAAGCGCAACGATGTAAACCAACATGTTTGTATGTCGGTTGAGAATAATTTTGTGTACCTAACAATCTGTACTAATGTTTTTTCAGAAACATATTAATACAATCTTGATCACGTTTTTTAGTTTACAACTATTCTAATTACGATGTCAATTACTTTGAATACGTTTTTTTATAAATAATATGCAGGTTTCTACTACACAAACGTGTTTTTATTTTTTACATCTGTATTAGTAAGCATTGACCTACTGTTATATTATTCCCTTTTTCACTTATTTTTTCTCTTAGAATAATATGTAAACGATTTAATTCTCTTTAGTTTTTCTCTCTTCGTAACAAAAATATACAAACTACTCTTCCTTTTTTAGGTAAATACCTATACATTTCTACCCTCTCTTCCATACATTATAGTAACCGCAGTATTAGCGGGAAATGATAAAGGAGGTCATCTCATGTACGGATACTCATATTGCTATCCAACTTGTTCATATCCTTCCTACGGTTATGGCGGTTCTTGTGGCGGGTCTGGACGCGGCTTCGCCTTAATCGTTGTGTTGTTTATTCTTTTAATTATCGTTGGTGCTGCTTGCATTCGCTAATGTAAAACGAAACAACTATGGAAAGAAAAAGACGGCTTTGCTGTCTTTTTCTTTTTATCACATACATAACTACTCTATAATAGAACAATTTCCAAAATGCCTTCCCTTTCTTGCCGATGACTTTTTCCATCTCCTTTGGTAGACTAAAGAGGAAAGGAGAGATTACATATGCTTACAATGAAAGATGTTATTCGCGAAGGAGATCCTATTTTGCGCAACGTTGCAGAAGAGGTGTCATTACCGGCAAGCGAAGAAGATACAACTACCTTAAAAGAAATGATTGAATTCGTAATAAATAGCCAAGATCCTGAAATGGCTGAAAAATATAGTTTACGCCCTGGAATCGGATTAGCGGCTCCGCAAATCGGTGTTTCAAAAAAAATGATTGCAGTTCATGTAACCGATGCGGATGGTACATTATATAGCCATGCATTATTCAATCCAAAAATCATTAGCCATTCTGTTGAACGTACATATTTACAGGGTGGTGAAGGCTGTCTGTCTGTAGACCGCGAAGTACCTGGTTATGTTCCTCGTTATACAAGAATTACAGTAAAAGCAACTTCTATTAACGGAGAAGAAGTAAAATTACGTTTAAAAGGTTTACCAGCAATCGTATTCCAACACGAGATTGATCATTTAAATGGCGTTATGTTCTATGACCATATCAATAAAGAAAATCCTTTTGCCGCTCCTGATGATTCCAAACCTCTAGAGCGATAATAATAAAAAGGCGGAAGTTAATCTTCCGCCTTTTTATTATGAAATGGGTTCCATATTCACTTATAGCAATCCAGCCCACTTTAGTCCATGATATATACCGTCTTCATTAACATCCTTTGTCACATGATTTGCAAGTTTTTTCAAGTCTTCATGGCCATTTCCCATCACAATACCTGTGCCAACGGCTTCGATCATTTCTAAATCATTTAAGCCATCTCCAAATGCATACACTTGATCACGATTAAAACCTAACTTTTCAATGTATTTCTCAATTCCTTTTGCCTTAGAACCACCATTCGGAATGATATCCATTGAATATGCATGCCAACGAATAAAATGAAAATCTGGATAATGATTAATAAACTTTTCCTCTTCATTTACTTCACAAAAAAGTAGTGTTTGATAAATATTACGTTCCTCATAAAAATTAGGCTCATATGCTGGATGCTCAAAGTTTAAGCTTCCAAAGCCTTCTTTCACATAATCATGATATTCCACTGATGCTCTCATATCTTGATGGTCAAGATATACAAGTGGATATCCTTCTTGTTTTGCAAACTGAGTAAACCTATGTAAAGCATCTGGATGTAACGGATTATTAAATATTACCTCATCTTCAAAGACAACATATTGTCCATTAAAACTAACATAATTATGTATATTAAGTTCCCTGCGAATATCTTCGAACATAAATGGCGCGCGCCCTGTCGCAATTGCTACATGTACACCTTTTTCTTGTAACTGTTTTACTGCATCTCGTGTAGATTGCGGAATTTTTTTATCATGATCTAATAATGTTCCATCAATATCAAAAAAGACAATTTTATCATTCATTTGTCAAAATCCTTTCTGGGACTCTATATTCCTATTTTGAATATCACTTTTCAAATTCTAAAAAAAAGTATAACATATTAAACATCTGTGAAGAAAGCGTTCCCTTTCTGACCTTATTTGTAAACTTTGCATATATATATTAGTAAAACATGTAGATACTTGTTCGGATGAATTTTCTTTTCCATTCTTCCTCATACTATACCTATAACTAACGGCTACTGATCGTTACTATAGAATAACTTTCACTGTATGGGAAAGGACAAGATTCACCATTCACTTTTGTCCTATCTCTTATATCAGAGATAGAGTTTTCACTAGTAATAGGCATGTTTAAAATAAGGAAAGGAAGGAGTAATCATGCTGAAGAAGCTGAAGAAAAAGCTCAAGCGTTATTTAAACGGTCTAGTCCGTAAAAAGACAATCGCTTAAATTGTGCCCATTTCGGGCTTTTTCTTCATTCTCATTCGAAAAAACATGAAAATCGTGACTGTTTGCTTTATAATAAGTAACAGATAATGCAAAACATAGACAAGGAGAGGTTTTCCAAATGATTTTTAAAGTATTTTATCAAGAAAAATTAACTGAGGTTCCAGTACGTGAAAATACAAAAGTTTTATATTTAGAGGCTACGTCTGAAAAGGATGTTCGTACAAAGTTAAATAAGTTCGCATATAATATCGAGTTTGTTCAGTCTGTTACTGGCGCTCATCTTGAATATGAAAAAGAAAACGCTGATTTAACATTAGCGGAAATCGTATAGCGATATGAAATTTCTAAAAAACGACCAAGTTGCTGTATTTGCTCTCGGTGGGCTTGGTGAAATCGGTAAAAATACATACGCTGTTCAATTTCAAGATGAAATTATTATAATTGATGCTGGAATTAAATTTCCAGAGGACGAACTTCTCGGGATCGATTATGTAATACCAGACTACACTTATTTTGTGCGAAACGAAGATAAAATTAAAGGGTTATTCATTACACATGGTCACGAAGATCATATCGGCGGAATCCCTTACCTATTACGTCAAGTGAACATTCCGATTTACGGCGGAAAATTAGCAATTGCACTCATCAAAAACAAATTAGAAGAACACGGCTTACTTCGTAAAGCAAAACTTTACGAGATTCAAGAAGATGACGTTATTAAATTCAAAAAAACGTCTGTATCCTTCTTCCGTACAACTCACAGTATTCCAGATTCGTACGGCGTTGTTGTGAAAACACCTCAAGGTCAAGTTGTTCATACAGGTGACTTCAAATTTGACTTCACACCAGTTGGTGAACCAGCTGATTTAACAAAAATGGCTGAAATCGGTAAAGATGGCGTACTATGTCTATTATCTGATAGTACGAACAGTGAAGTTCCAAACTTTACTATGTCTGAGCGTCGCGTTGGTGATAGCATTCAAGACATTTTCCGTAAAGTAGAAGGACGGATTATATTCGCAACCTTTGCATCAAATATCCACCGCTTACAACAAGTTGTTGAAGCTGCTGTTGAAAACAACCGTAAAGTAGCTGTGTTTGGTCGAAGTATGGAAGCAGCGATTGAAATTGGACAAAACCTTGGTTATATTCGTTGCCCGAAAGATACATTCATAGATGCATCTCAACTAAACCGCTTACCAGCTAATAAAGTTGTTATTTTATGTACAGGTAGTCAAGGTGAACCGATGGCAGCACTTTCACGTATTGCAAATGGTACACACCGCCAAATTCAAATTATTCCTGGAGATACAGTTATTTTCTCTTCTTCACCAATTCCAGGAAATACAATTAGCGTAAGTCGTACAATTAACATGTTGTACCGCGCTGGCGCTGATGTAATTCACGGGAAACTTTCAAATATCCATACAAGTGGACACGGTGGACAAGAAGAACAAAAGTTAATGTTACGTCTAATTAAACCGAAGTACTTCATGCCAATTCATGGTGAATATCGTATGCAGCGTATGCACATGAACATAGCAAATGATTGTGGCATCCCTGAAGAAAATTGCTTCATTATGGATAATGGCGATGTTCTTGCTTTACGTTCGGATGAAGCTAGCGTAGCTGGAAAAATCCCATCTGGTTCGGTCTACATTGATGGAAACGGTATTGGAGATATTGGCAATATCGTATTACGCGATCGTCGTATCCTTTCTGAAGAAGGACTTGTAATTGTAGTTGTAAGCATTGATATGAAAGAATTTAAAGTTGCAGCAGGACCTGATATCATCTCACGCGGTTTCGTTTACATGCGTGAAAGCAGCGATTTAATCAATGATGCACAAACATTAATTACAACTCATTTAGAAAAAGTAATGGAGCGTAAAACAACACAATGGTCTGAAATTAAAAATGAAATTACAGACACATTAGCCCCATTCCTATATGAGAAAACGAAACGTCGTCCAATGATTTTACCAATCATTATGGAAATATAAGAAAAAGGACAATGCCATGAAGGCATTGTCCTTTTCTTTTCTCTTATCTTAAAAAGTGTTTAAATCGATCCACTTCATCGTCATGACCAATGACAATTAATATATCTCCTGCTTGAATATTCTCCGTAGCTCGAGGGGATACGATAACTTCTTTGCCTCGTTTAATTGCTACAATATTCAATCCAAACTTCGCACGAATATCTAATTCAATTAAAGAGTGCCCATCAATTTTTTTATTCGCAATAATCTCTACAATACTATGCTCATCTGAAAGCTCAAGGTAGTCTAGCACATTGCTTGATGCAATATTATTAGCAATCCTTTTTCCCATATCACGTTCTGGATGCACAATATGATCTGCACCTATTTTACTTAACACTTTTTCATGATAATCATTTTGAGCTTTTACAGTAATATTTTTTACACCCAACTCTTTCAAAATCAAAGTCGTTAAAATACTTGAATTTAAATTATCTCCAATAGCAACGACTACGTGATCAAAATTTCGAATACCAAGGCTTTTTAATACCATCTCATCTGTTGAATCTGCAATTACAGCATGCGAAGCTATATTTGCAAATTCATTAATTTTATCCTCATCTGAATCGATTGCCATTACTTCCATACCTAATTGAGCTAGTTCTCGGCAAATACTTCCACCAAAGCGACCAAGTCCAATGACAGCAAATTCTTTTTCTTTCTCACCCACAAGAATTCCTCCAATAACTTCAAGTACTATTTATTTTCAGTGTAACACACTTTATATGCGTCACAAAAACTATGATTAGCTCTTATTTTTGTTTTTGTATATAAAAATATTGTTGCAAGTAAAAAGCGATACCAACAAGTAGCATAGCAAATACAAATATATTTCCAAAAGAACTAAATGTTTCAAAAACGAATAATAATGTTTCTTGACCAAAAAAGGCAAATAGAAGCTGTGTGAATGCAAATAACAACGCCCATATGTAATGATGTTGATGGAATAAATAATGCGTTGCACCTAAAAAAGCAATAAACGAAAAGATAAAGATCCACCAATTTTCTAAAAATAGTTGCCAATTAGAAAATTGATATCCATTTACTAATATCGCAATAAGCGCGATAACTGCCATCGTCGGCACACTCCAAAATAATGCCCGTCCTCTAAAGAAACGAGTGCCTTTAACATCTCCTTTTTCATGTGCAATATATGTTAGTACTACTGTGCTTATATACAAAACAGAAAGAATTGTTAAAACGATAATAAGCCAAAAATGTAATTGATAATATTCATGCTCTATATTTGTCACGATTGCAGCTAACATGCACGGAATTAACATTCCCGTCCAACCATCTACTTTTCTTTCATCCCAAAAGACCGTATTACCAATCCTTATTCCTAACAACATAAAAATAATGATACCCAATACAAATAACGTAGTTTTATTCCCTACTAAACTCGTTGAGAAAGCAATTAATCCAATAAATAAAAAGAGCACAAACCCATTCATAATTTCTAGTACAGGTGATAAATATCTCTTCACCCATTTGTATGTTTCGTCATATTCATTATTATCTACTAGACGATAGGCATAAAAACTTATCCCAAAATAAACCGCCGCAATAATAACATACGCATATAAGACGAAACATAAAATCGCACTGCTAATTTGCACGTAATTCCCCACCCTTTTTTCTATGTTTCACATTGATTTTACACACTTTTCATACTAAAAGTAAACATATATAAGTTAGTCAAATAATTAATAATGAGCAGCGGCTAAACCCCCTGCTCATTATTAAAACAGTACAATTAACTTTAATTCTTCCATTTGTATGTAAATGTCTAAAATCAATCTATACGAGCGTTACTTACACCTCAGAACAAAAAGTTATTTGGAACCTTCAAGAGAGCGGAAGTTTTATTTTCTATTCCCTTTCCACTTTACATATTGGCTTAAAAATGTGATTGCCTTTTCAATCACTTCTTCGTCTGGTTTTAATTTTGCATGATGTAAACCATATTCTGAATTTACTCCAAGCCAAAACATAAATCCAGGGATTTCTCGAAGCATATAACCAAAATCTTCACCCGTCATTGCCTCAGTACATGTAATAACATTCATATCAGTTTGTTTATGTACAAATTCCATAAACTCTCTCGTTAACTCTTCATGGTTATATACTTGATGATACATTGCTCCGTAATCTATAATCGCCTCACACTGGAAAGAAGCTTCGATACCTGCAACAATTGACTCAATTCTGCTTTTCACACGCTTCATTGATTCCACTGATAATGTTCGAATCGTTCCTTCTAAACGAGATTTTTCTGCAATAATATTTTGAACCGTACCACCTGTAATTTTCCCGATTGTAATTACTGCACTATCAAGTGGATTCACATTGCGACTAATAACGGATTGAAGCTGTGTAACAAGGTGGCTCGCTGCAACAATCATGTCATTTGCAGTATGCGGATAGGCAGCATGGCCACCTTTCCCTTTTAAATCAATATATAATTCTGAAGTATTGGCAAATAACAGTCCTTCTTTCGTTGCAATTGTCCCCACAGCGTATTCTGGTGCAATATGAAGACCAAGAATTATATTTGGTTTCCATTCTTTTAACTCTTCACTTTCTAACATAGGAAGAGCACCGCCTGGTCCTTCTTCTGCTGGCTGGAATAGAAATACAAGGTCATCATCTATTCTTTCGCTCACAGCTTTCGTTAGAAGGCCTAAACCGATTGTTGTATGTACATCATGGCCACATGCATGCATCATTCCTTCATGAATAGAAGCAAACTCGTATCCAGTTTCCTCTGTAATTGGTAAACCGTCTATATCTGCACGATAACCTATTATTTTTTCGGGATTTTTTCCATTTACTTTAACGATTACACCCGTTTTCCATGTCTTCACTTCCACAAATTCATGAGAAAGTGTTCCTATATAATCTAAAATATACTGTTGTGTTTTCCATTCCTTAAATCCGATTTCTGGAATTCTATGTAAATCTCTACGAATTTGGATAAATTTGCTTACTGTCATTTTTGCACCTCTATCTATAAAAAGCGTAAGAGCCCATTTACGCTCTTACGCTTTTTTTACTTTTTATTTCTCTGGGTTTAATTGACGAAGCTCTTGTTTAATTTCTGTTTTTGCTTTTGTCTTCTCATCAATTTCTTTAATTACACGTGCTGGAGTACCTGCAACAACTGTGTATGGAGGCACATCTTCTGTTACAACAGCTCCTGCTGCTACGACTGCACCTTTCCCTACTGTAACACCCTCTAAAACAACCACGTTTGCACCGATTACTACATCATCTTCAACGATAACTGGTTTTGCAGAAGGTGGCTCAATAACACCTGCAAGTACAGCACCTGCACCTACGTGACAGTTTTTACCGACTGTTGCACGTCCACCAAGTACTGCGTTCATGTCGATCATAGAACCTTCACCAATTACAGCACCAATGTTAATTGTTGCATTCATCATAATTACAGCGTTGTCACCAATTTCAACATGGTCACGAATAATAGCACCTGGCTCGATGCGAGCTTTAATACCTTTTAAATCAAGCATCGGGATTGCAGAATTACGACGATCGTTTTCTACAACGTAGTCAACGATGTGCTTATTATTCTCATCAAGAATTGTCTTAATTTCAGACCATTCTCCGAATAATACACCTGACTTTTTATTCACAAATGCTTGTACTGTTTCAGGGAATGTTACTTCTTTTAAATCCCCTTTTATGTATACCTTTACAGGAGTTTTCTTTTCACTTTTTTGAATAAACGAAATAATTTCGTTAGCGTCCATCATTTTCATTCTTGTTGCCTCCTAAATCCATTTATAATGTTACTCTACCAAACGAAAGAGCGAGTAGCAAGATAATAATCTTATTTTTCCCTTTGAATTTCTTCTATAATTTCTAAAAATGCTTGTACTTGCTTCAACTGCCTTGCCGAGTCACTTGTTAACAACCATGTTTCTCTCGTCAGTTGAACAGGTGTTTTATACATATTTTCCTGTACTTCCTTTAAAACAGTAGAAGGTAAAAGGGCATAACCTATACCATTTAAAACAAGTTGTTTACATGTTTCAATTTGGTCAACTACAATCGTTCGCTTAGGCGGATTAGAAAATAAACCATACCACCAATTTTGTATTTGTCCATAATAAGTCGAATCACTTTTAAATTGAATGAACGGCCTATTTGTTTCTTTTAACATCGAAATATCTTTTATTTCTTTATCAACTAAATACAGTTCATCTTCAAATAATTGTTGCTTCTGACCTTTATATTCTTGTGTTCCCCTCAGTATAGCAACATGAACGTCTCCTTCATAAAACTGCTTTTGCACTTCACTACTCCATCCAGTAAACAGCGATATCTTGACAGAAGGATATTTATGCACAAACTTTTTCAAAACAGGAGGGAGCCAATATTGACCAATAACTGATGCAACAGCTATTTTTAACGTTCCATGAGTTTCCGTTCTGAAAACAGCTAGCTCACTTTTTATATCTTCTTCCCTTTGCAACATTTCTTTAGCATAATTTGCAACTTTTTCCCCTTCAGGTGTAATTGTCAATCCTTTTTGTGAGCGAATAAAAAACTTCATTCCCCATTGTTTCTCCATAGATTGTAATCGTTGACTCAGCGCAGGTTGGGAAACAAATAAACGTTCCGCCGCTTTTCTCATATTTGATTCCTGAGCTAACACAACCATCATTTGAAAATCATCAATTTGCAACTTTCTCCCTCTTTCCTTAGCTTCCATACACCTTATTTCAATAAGCTTTTCATCCTTAATTTACCCGAATGCTTTCATTCAGAAAATACAATTGTCCAGCGCAAACTTTCCTTATGTTTTATGTCTTTTTAAATATAATACATACACAAGTGATATGCACGAAAAAAAAAGTGACTTCTTCGTTTCTATGAAGTCACTTTTCTTACGTTATCGATTATGTTGCCTTACTTTCTTATTCAACAATTTTAAAATAGCCCGACGTGTTAAAATCCCCTCAAAATAGCCTTCTTCATTAACAGCGCAAATAAAAGGATGATCAATTGTCATTTCTAAAGCTTTTGCAAATGAATCGTCTAATTTAAGAACAGGTATATCTTCTTTCATCACCTGCTCTACTTTCATATCATCGAGTCTTTCAAACTCAATACGTTCTAATCCTAACATACCATCTAATATCATGGCAGTACTAATCAAACCATGTAGTTTATACATTGGATCTAAGACAGGTATCGCCGAATATCCAGATTTCACAAGAACGAGTAAAGCATGTTCTAAACTATTTCCAATTTGGACATGAGCTACTTTTTCCGATGAAATCATTAAATCCTTCACAAGAATTTGTTGAAATTCGTCTTTCGGAATACTAATCATATTACATCCCCCATTTTCCCTTTTTCCTGCTTATGTTCACAACTCTATTCACATTTTATGACAGCGTTTTCATATTATTATTTTGTCCTAAATTTATTTCAATAAAAATACAATCACACAGCTATTTTAGCATACAGCACAAAAAAAAGACTACCATTCCGGTAGCGCTTAATACCCTTTATTTTTTAATCTGTAAAATAACCTTGTGATTTTTTTATATTGCATCACATCTGTCTGTTTCAAACCATTCTCAATATCTGTAAGTTCCACAGCTAAAATTTCACTTGCGTAATTTTGCTGAAATAAAATATCTAGTAGTAAACTTTCTTCTTCCTTCGTTAAAACAACTTCCCTTTGCATATACCCCTCTCCTTACACTCGCATCGTTACTCTTATTATATAAAAAATTCAACCTATTTAATAGATGTAATATTCAGTTTTTATTAAAAGATATGTAGCAATCGTATACATACAAAAAAAATCATTTCGTATATCGATTTGCATAGCTAAACGCCGCATAAGCATCTGGCTTAATTTTTGCAGTTAATCCCATCGCTCGAATTTTTTCTGTCATATCTAAAATAAATTCTTTTGTTAAACCATCATTCCCAATGTCTAAATGAATTTCCATTATGAATCCAGCCCCATCTTGAGCATAAGGATGCAATAACTCCCATATTGTTTGTATATGAGTAGGCGTAAATAGACATGCGATTTCTTGACTAAACTGCGTTTCTAAATATATTTTCTCACGTAAGGTTGCCGGCTTATCTTTTACTGATCTATGGTGTAAACAGCCCCAGGCACCTTTTCCAACACGATGAATATGGATTGCTGTAATAAACCTCGTATCCTTTTGATGCGCTTGTGAGTCTGTCCCAATGGATAATCGATATAAATTTCGCGGATCCTTTTCAATGAAACTACAAATACGGTTAAAGACCATATCAAAATTTAAATGTCTCTCTGAAACATTGTAAAATTTATGTGCACCGTCCACAGAGTCACGTCCTTTCAATTAGACAGACTTTTCGTATTCTCATTGTATGGGACAAAAACTAAAATTATAACTTCCTATCCTTTATTCGTTTCAATATTTCGAATTACAAAGTGACAAACTTGGCACGTATAAATTACATTTTGATTAGATTGAGCCGTTAATACATGAATAATCTCAGCAGAACTTTGACAATTAGGACAAATCACAACTGGTAAACGTTCCATACGATAACCTCCTAGTTATATTTCTCCCGCTATTTGCAGAACCCAGCGATTGTGAGAAGTTTAGCTTCACATATTCACCCGGTTGACGGGACTCATTTTCCACATGGATAAGCAAACTTGCACGGATTAAAATTTCATTTTAATACCATTGTAGGAAAAATAAAAAACTTCTATACATTCCACTAGAAAGTAATAGAACTAAAAAAGGTACTGCCACATGGCAGTACCTTTTTTATATGTATCAAGAAATGATATCGTAAATCTCAATTGCAACCATGTCGATATTATCGAATTGATACACTTGAGGTTTTTCACCTTGTTGATACACTTCTAACTCATACATTTCACTTTTATCGAAAAATTTCACGCTACATTTGCGCTCACCGTTCACTTCAAAATAGCGTTGTGCTACTTCACCGCTTTCAGCTTGTTCTTGTAGACTAACAAGTCGAGTTAAAATTCCTTGGAGTAGAGACATGAAATCTCTCCTTTCTCTGATCTTCCTACCAATAGGTTTTACAGCTATACTCATTCTATCCGTCATAACAGAAAAAATGTTCCACACTCTAGGATAAAGGTTATTGGCCAGAAACTCAACTAAAAATTTGTCGAAATGCGAAGGAAAAAACAGAAAGAACATATTTCCCCTTCTTTATTGCGGTTTTTATACTGGAAGAATATAATAAAAAACAGAAAAAAGGAGGAATAACAATGAAAAAAATTGAGGTTTATACACAACCCGATTGTCCGCCCTGTGTTATTGTGAAAGAATTTTTGAAGCATAATAACGTTGCATATGAAGAATTTGACGTAAAAAAAGACGCTGCTGCTCGCAATCGTCTTTTATACGACTATGATTCTTATTCAACTCCAACAGTCGTAATTGATGGCGAAGTAGTTGCAGGGTTTCAAATTGAAAAGTTACAACAACTACTCAATATAGAATAGGAATAGGTAAATACCTATTCCTATTCTTATCCCGCTATTTGTGGGTAGTAAAACTCCTACCCCAAATTTAGCTACAGCAAAGAAGTTAGATGGAAGAGTAATCCCTCCCACTGATTAAAAGTTTCACTTTATAATTGTTGCAACCTTTTTATTTCAGTTAAAAGTTCCTGACTTTCATGATATCCTGCTAGCTTCCATTTATCTTGATCCCTTTTCAATGTTACAATTTGATACTGTCCACTTTTTGTCCGCTCATATACATATAAATTTTTATGTTCTTCATCATACGACATTTTCGTTTCTGAATTAAAAGAAAGCGGTGCTTCTTTTGCCGGAAGTAAATATTCACCACTTTGTTTATCACTTCTGCTATTTTCATCTGTAAATACTTGAAGGAAATTATCTGTAAAATACGGTGATAACGTCTCTATCATCTTATTCATCGGCAAATGCTTCCCACGAATTGAAAACTGGGTTTCATAGCCTTTTTGTATCGTTGTAAATACTTCTTTCCGATCGACTTCCACTTCCTCTTTTCCTAAAACAGTCGTAACACTATAACCAACTAGAAAGGCAACACATACAAATAGAACAAGCCATATTCCATATTTCCTCATTTTTTCACCTTCCTTTTAAAAGAACTTGTCTTTGTAGTATTCATTGTAACAATGATTATGCAAAGACAGGACAGATTTCGTTCGTAAAATCTTTACAACGATAGACAGCATTTTCATCACCATTTTCACTATTACCAATTTATGATAAAAACAAACAAAAAATGCACGAATCTCTTCGTGCATTAAAATAAAACATCTTCTTCATATAAATATTCATAAGATAAATCTATAAATAAAAAGTTGTCATCATCAATCGGGAAAGAAAATGTTCGTACCATTTCTCCCGTTTCAATATCTGCATATAAATCTGAAAGCCTCGCCTTATTCTCAAAACGCATTTTCATGATATTCTCGAGAAAATACGGGCGCCAACTCCAGTTCTTCATATAATAATCCGGCATCACAATCCATTCTCCATCTTTTTTCATAACATTTCCTGATTGTTGGAAACCATCTTCATTACAAATAAATATACGAAAACTACACTGTGATACACTTTGACTAAATTGTAATAACCAATCATTTATATCTTCATTCTTTTTTTGTTTTGATAAAACATCGCCAATGCGATCGCGTAACATCTCTGTTAAATTATAAATTTTTTGTAACTTCTTCTTTTCATGCTGAATAAACTGATGACATTCATTACCTAGTCGCTCTTTCAAAACATTCGTTTCAATAAAATCAGGTAAACATTCTTTCAAATAATTACCTTGATAATATCTTCCGCCGTTCTTCCAAGCATATTGCAGTTGATAAAAAGCATCTATTTCTTCATATAACAAAGTTGCACCAATTCTTCTAGCAAGTAATGATAAAGAATATAAAATATCTTGATAAGATTGTAAAAGTGCTGTTTGCCTTAAGTTCGTTAAATCTACTTTTAAAATATCAGGTGCTAACACGCTAATACGCTCTAAATTACTTGTGCCCGTTCCGACTTTATTAATCGAAATTTGAATACCATATGTACGATAATACATAAGCAAATGATTAAATTGCTCTATATCTTCTTTACATTCATGCTCTGTAATCTCTAAAACAATTTGTTTTAAATTTAAACCTTGTTCTTCATACCTCAATAAAAGTTGAAGCAAGCTTTCATCATCATCATTCATTAATACATTAGCATTCCGATGTATAAATAATAATAATTTTTGATCGCTTTCTAAATAACGATTTAAAGCTTTTTCTACTATAATATTATCCGCTTCCAGTTGAAATTCACTTGGAATCGAATCATCGTGAAAGAAAGAAGCTAAACTTTGTATGCCCTCTTCTGTTTGAATACGTCCTACTACTTCGTATCCAATTACAGTATGCTCATCAGCACTAAAAATAGCTTGATAATAAGGAAGGACTTTATCCAAGTTACTCATTACATCTAATGCATCTATCAACGTGCTTCCCTCCCTTTACTTTTCAAAAATTATAACATGATATTTACGGAAAAATAATAAAAAATCCCTTCAGTTTTCCTGAAGGGATTAGAGGGGTAAAATGCTAAGGGGAATTAGCAATTCTACTATGAAGAAAAAAGAGGTCTTAAATATAACGTATATATGACCTCTTGTAAACACTTTTCTTTCATATGTCACAATTCCGTCACATTTAGCCATAAAAAAATGAATCAAATATTCATTTTTTTATCCCTTTTAAAATGGATATTGATGTAAATGTTGTCCTCCATCCATTGTCATGCAAGTTCCATTTATGTACGCAGCTTCATCTGAACATAAATAATAAGCTAGACCAGCGATTTCTTCTGGCGTACCCAGCCTTCCAAGCGGAACACTTTGTATCGTACGTTTAGCCATTTCTTCTGAAATCCATAATTTATCAGCACCGCCCGTACGTTCAATTGGTCCTGGCGCGATAGCGTTAACTCGTATTCCATATTTACGTCCCCACTCAACAGCGAGCGTCTTCGTCATCGCTAATACTCCTGCCTTCGCTGCAGCCGAATGAATAACTCCTGGACCAGCATCCCATGCATATGTTGCTACCATGTTAATGATATTCCCTTTTATACCTTTTTCAATCCAATATTTTCCGACAGCATGACTACAGTAAAACGTACCGTTTAATACAATATTAATGACTGAATTCCAGCCATTCACAGATAAATCTTCTG
Organism: Bacillus cereus group sp. BceL291; assembly: GCF_051776705.1. Taxonomy (NCBI): domain Bacteria; kingdom Bacillati; phylum Bacillota; class Bacilli; order Caryophanales; family Bacillaceae; genus Bacillus; species Bacillus cereus group sp. BceL291. The sequence continues at coordinate 64,237 of NZ_JBPWAP010000017.1, forward strand.
CTGGACAAATAAAGTTTCCAGCTGCATTATTTATTAAAACATCAATTCTACCAAACTTCTCATCAATCTGTTCAATCATTTTCTGAATGTCATCCGTATTTCTTACATCCATTTGTACAGGTAATACTTGCCCTGGAAATTGTTCAATTTCCAACTTTGTTTCCTCTAGTTTTTCCTTTGTACGTCCTGTAATAACAACTCGTGCCCCTTCTTTTGCAAAACGAGTCGCCATTCCTTTTCCCATTCCACTCGATCCACCTGTTATAATAACTACCTTTTCTTTCACATACATCCCCTCCAAAAAATGAATACACATTCATTTTATCACTTTATTTAATAGAAATCTTTATATTTTTAAACTTTTCTGATATTTTAGCGTAAAGAACTTTCTTTTTATTCATTTTTTTTCGTAATCTATACTACTTTTTATTATGTAAAGTATATTTTAAATAAACTGAAAGGAGATTTGAGTAGCCTATAAATGGAATGAAAACATTGAGGTATACTCATATTTTTATGAAGCACATTACAAGAAGAAATTTTTTAAAAATTGGTATGCGTACTTGTCTCTATTCATTTATAACCAGTAGCATCGGATACTACTATGCTAAATATATAGAGCCCCATTTCATTTCTTTTACACAGCACACATTAAAATCACAACTCATCCCAAAAAGTTTTCATGGTATGAAAATTCTTCAATTCAGCGATTTACATCTCGGATACTATTTCTCGCTTCAACATTTATCTAAAGTTGTTTCTAAAATTAATGCTGTAAATCCAGATATTGTCCTTTTTACCGGAGATCTCATTGATAATTATCAAACGTATACTGACACTCCTTTCGTTGCATCCATTTTAAAAAATATACAAGCCCCCTTTGGTAAATTCGCTATTTATGGTAACCATGATCACGGTGGATATGGAACTGAATACTATGAGCACATCATGCGTGAATCAGGATTTGAGCTATTGCTCAATAGTGAAAAAAGAATTCATCTAATGGATAATAGTGAAATTTCTATTTTCGGTCTCGATGATATACTATTAGGCAAACCAAAAATAGAGAAAACATTAGAGCATGCACGGCAAAGTACTTATAACATTGTTCTTGTTCACGAACCAGATATCGCGCCCAAAGTTTCTAAATATCCAATCAACTTGCAACTTTCTGGTCATAGTCACGGCGGACAAGTACAAATTCCTTTTTTAGGAGCTATTATTACACCTTCACTCGCCAAAGACTATATTGAAGGCTTCTATACAATTCAGGATTTAACTCTCTATGTCAATCGAGGCCTGGGAAGAACACGTGTCCCATTTCGCTTTATGTCAAAACCTGAAATCACAATTTTCACACTCCAACATTCGTAATAATTCGCCTATTTTCTTACATATCCTTTCTTGTACGCGCTCATCCACGTTTTGTTTACCATATGATAAAAGTGAGTCCAATAAAGGAGGTATGTTCATGTATCCATATTATCAACCAATTCCAGTCCGTTCAGCACCTATTGGTCCAGTAGGCGACTCACGCTTCTTCCCGTTTTTTGGCGTTCCCTTTCTAGCTGGAATTGCTGGTGGATTGCTCGGCGGAGCATTAGCTTTCGGCCCTCGACCATTTTATCCACCTTATCCACCACCTTTCCCGCCGCCAGCACCTTATCCTTGTTACGGTGGACCATGTCAGCAACCATACTATTACTAAGTTAAAATAACGATTCTTTCAAATATTATTCTCTCAACGAGCCATCTCATTACACGCTTATAATAAAACTATTGTTTCTACTCATCCTTCCATTTTTGGAGCATATGAGTAGAAAAAAGTAAAAACCTCTTATTGACATAAGAGGTTTTTACTTTTTTCATTATTCAGCGTCTGTATTTTGATATGCCATCTTAAACAACTTCACTTGGCTATCAATTTCTTCTGTACTACTATTAATAACATAATAGTAATCACCATCTTTATTTTGTTCACGTGTTTTCACATTATCAGCTAATGTAAGCTGTAAAATCGCCTTAATTCGTGCCTTCATTTCAATATCTAATATCGGGAAAGATATTTCCACTCGCTTCTCCATATTTCGCGTCATCAAATCAGCTGAAGATAAATATATTTTCTCCTCCCCATTATGATGGAAATAATAAATACGGCTATGCTCTAAGTATCTTCCAACAACACTAACTACACGAATATTTTCACTTACATTTGGAATGCCAGGTCTTAAACAACATGTCCCTCGAACAATGAGCTCTACCTTTACTCCAGCTTGTGATGCTTCGTACATTTTTTTAATTAATGGTTTATCTGTTAATGAATTCATCTTAGCGATAATATATCCATTTCCATATTGCCTATGATAACGGATTTCTTCATCTATTAAATCTATAAATTGCTCTCTTATATCAAATGGAGCAACCGATAAATGATGAAAATGTGGCTTTGTTGTATAACCACTTAAATAATTAAAGAAATTGGTTGCATCAACCCCAAAGTCTTTTCTTGATGTAATATATCCAAAATCAGTATATAACTTCGCTGTTGCATCATTATAGTTTCCAGTTCCGAGATGTACGAACCTTTCGATTTTTCCGTTTTTTCTTCTTACAACTAATGTAATTTTACTATGTGTTTTCAAGTGACTTACACCGTAAATAACATGACAGCCTGCCTGTTCCAATTCTTTAGCCCAATGAACATTGTTTTCTTCATCAAATCTTGCCTTTAATTCAACTAATACTGTCACTTGTTTTCCCTTTTCAGCCGCTATCTTTAACGCCTGAATAATCGGTGAATCACCACTTACACGATATAACGTTTGTTTAATCGCAAGTACATTCGGATCGTCCGCCGCATCACGGACAAAATCAACTACCGGCTGAAATGATTCAAAAGGATGATGTAATAAAATATCATGCTCAATTGCTTTTTCAAATACATCTTCTTCATCACCTAAATCTTGAGGTGGTTGCGGAATAAGAGCCGGATATACAAGATGTTCATATAAAGGAGCTAGTTTTTTATATAAAGAAAACAAACATGTTAAATCTAATGGACCATCCATTATATATACATCTTCATCTTTTACTTCCAGAACCTCATATAATAACGCTAGTACTCTTTCATCAATGTGTTCTTTCCCAACTTCTAAACGAACAGCAGCCCCCCACTTACGCTTTTTTAATTCTTTTTCAATTACCTTTAATAAATCTCTCGCACCTTCTTCATGAATCGTTAAATCTGCATTGCGTGTAATACGGAAACGAGTAACAGATGATACTGTATATCCCGTAAATAATTTATGAGTAAAGCTACTAATTACGTCTTCTAATAAAATAAATTTATGCTTTTGCCCTTCGCTCGGTAAAATTATGAAGCGCTCAAGTAATGAAGGAACTTGCACAATTCCTAACTTCGTCCTGTTTTCCTCTTCCGCTTGCTTCTCATCATATAAAAGAGTAGCCAAATTCAAACTTTTGTTTAATAACATTGGAAATGGGCGATATGCATCAATAGCTACAGGAGTTAACACCGGAAAAATTTGCTCATCAAAATACTCTTCTATAAATTCTCGCTGCTCTTTCGTCAAATCATTGAATGTTAAACGTTCAATTCCCTCTAACTCAAGCGCTGGTAATACATAATTTTTAAATGTATCATATTGTACTGTCATTAGTGCATGGGCTTTTATCGCAATTTTATTTAATTGCTTTTTTGGTGTTAAGCCAGCTTTATTTTCTGGCTGATTAAATCCAGCACTCACTTGATCCTTTAATCCCGCTACACGTACCATAAAAAATTCATCTAAATTCGAACTAAAAATACTAATAAATTTCAATCTTTCCAAAAGTGGATTATTTGCATCTTGCGCTTCTTGTAAGACACGTTCATTAAATGCTAACCAACTTAACTCTCGATTATTGTAATAAGCTGTATCATTTAAATTTACTGCATTCCCCTTCAATAATTCCATTCTCTTCACACTTCCCCTTGAAACTTTTTCACTATAATTTAGTTACTTTTATTTTAGTAAATTACAATATTATAAAGTGTAAATTTTTTGTAAAGACATCCGTACAACCTAATGTTTTAGTTCGAATAACAAGTTAATATTCGTTTTTAACACTCTTTCTAACTGTTTTTTTTGTTTTTCAGCCTGCACTTTTTCCGCTAATGCCGATTGTTCACATAAAGCTTTAAATGTTAATCCTTCTTCGTTTTCTGTTATAGATATGGTATCAATAAGCGATCGTTGCCTTACATTTAAAGTAGCTGAAAATTGTAAAACAGCTCCTAACAGGCGGATTTTTTTTTGTTCGCTTTTATCAAACCAACCTTCAAATGGAGATAAATGTTGTTTAAATAACATTTTTGATTTATACGATGCAATAAGCGCTAGCCTTACTCGATCTTTATGCATCATGCCATCAATTGTCTTATTCGCTAATAAATAAAACGTATGTAAACGACTTGCTTCTTCGTCTATATATTTGCCTATATTAAATACTTTCGCTGCTTGATGGAACACTTCCCAGTCTTTTACTGACATAGAAATAAGCCCTATTTCCTCAAGTTGTTTGCAAATTAGTCTTCCATGTTTAATAAGCTGAATAACAAATTCCATGTCCATTTCGTATTCATGTGATAGTAAATGCAGACTTTCTTCAACTACGTTCGGATAATATGAAATCCCCAAATCTTTTGTCAACTCTTCATAGAAAACACCTTCTCTTAACCCTTTTCTACTTAATACAAATGCCGGTGCCTCTATAACATTAACAAGTGTATGAAATACTTCAACCGCTGGAATAATCGTATCTGCTCGATCTTTTGCCAATCCTTCCAATTTCTGAAGTTCTATGTACGACAATTTTTCCAATTCATCTTTTACACTTTCAATATCTTCTTCTTTCATCTTGTATAAATGTAATCCTGCTATAGGATAGCATATTAAATTTTGATGGATTTTCACTAAGTTCCTAGCACTACCACCAATTGCAATAAGAGGCAATTTCTTATTGATTAACCATGGTAACGTTCGAAATTGAAACTCTAAATACTGTTGCATTCCCTCTAACTCATCTTTAGTAGGAATATCCCCTTTAATAAATTGTTGCTTTAAAGAAAGCGCCCCAAATGGAAAACTATGGTACTCTAAAATCTCTCTATTTCTAAAGTATGTAACTTCTGTACTTCCCCCGCCGATATCTACCGTTATTCCTTCTGAAAACGATGTAGAATTCATAACCGCCAAGTATCCGTAACGCGCTTCCTCATACTCTGATAATACTCTAAGAGTAAAGTCCGTTTGTCCTTCAACAAGCTTTTTAATTTCCTCTTGATTCTCCGACTGTCTAATTGTTGCTGTTGCAACACAAAGTACATGATGCAACTGATGGAATCTTGTACTTTCTTGAAATTGAAATAATGTCTGTAATAATACTTCTATTCCCTCTTCATTCAACACACCATCAATTAAGTAATCCCTTAACCTAGCAACAACTTTCGTATTTTCAATCTCTTTATAAAAACCTCCATTTTGCTTTTCATAAATAACTAAACGCATTGTATTAGATCCAATATCTATAATGGCATACTGTTGTTTTAATATTTCTTTCAAACTTCTCACTCTTTCATTATCAAATTTCAAAAACATATTCTATTACTATTATACAAAATAGTTGTTTTTTGTAACAATATTGCTTTAATATTGAAAATATATACAATCACTTTTTGCGTATAATAAATACCTATTTTATTTATGGTATAATAATGAAAAATTGAAAGGAGATTCAATATGAAACCTTCACAACCACAATCTCAATTACAAAACCAACATTCTATTAATCGACTAGCTCAATCTATTTTCGTTGTGAATCGTCATGCTAAAGCAGCTACTAATCCTAAATATTTATACTGGTTAAAAAAGACAGCTTTAGAACGTTTGATTGCTGAAAAAAAAGCAATTAAAGAAGGATTACATTTTTCTAGAAACCCACGTTTTAGCCAACAACAATCTGATGTCCTTATACGTTTAGGCGATTATTTTTTCCACATCCCTCCTACGAAAGAAGATTTTCGAATTCTACCGCATCTTGGTCATCTTGAATCCTCCTATCGAAATCCGAAAACAACCTTATCTTTAACAGTGGCAAAAAAAACAATTCAAGATTATATTGGTCCTGAAGCATTAAAACAAGAAAAAAAATTAAGTGAACCTGTTCCATGGTATAGTCGTACTTATACAAAAAAATAAAACAGTTTGGCCAAGTGTAGGCCAAACTGTTTTATTTTTTCTCTTCTTTAATTTTAATATTTGCTTGTTTATAAAAAGCTACTTTTTCTGTATTATAAGACTTTGTGAATTCATTAAATTTATCTTTTTCTGACTCAATATCCTTATAAGATTGATTTACTACTTTTACTTTTTCACTAATATCTTTTAATTTAGTACCTTTATCTTGTAACATTGTATATAACTCTTTTTCTTGTTTTAAAGATTTGTCATAGCTGTCATACATTTTATTAAATGAATCGTGTCGTTTCTCATACGTGCTTTTCACTTTATCAGCTTGATCTTTCAATTTCTTATCTTCAATTTTCTTCACATACTTATCAGCTGACTTCACTTCTTCTTGCGCTTTATTTAAAACTTCTTTTTCTTTTGCAAGCACTTTTTCTCGTTCAGTTGTATTTTTCACTGCTTGATTCAGTTTTTCTTTAACAGTTTGATTATTATCTTTTCCTTCTTGAACAATCTGGTTATATAATTCTTGTCCTTCTTTCTCTAAAGTCTCAAGTTTTTTTGCATCTTCAAACATTGTTTTTTCTTGTTTAGCAGCGTTTTCAAACGCTACATATAATTCTTCTTCTGGTTTCGGACCGAAACAACCGGCTAATAAAATCATTGATAATGCAGTTACAATTGCTAATTTACTATATTTCAACATCTCTTCCTCCTACTTATAAATGACCATCGTGTAATATAAAAAAGTTATAAAATATGTAATTGTTCTATACACTCGCATCTTTTTTACGAAGATCATTAATATTGTTTGTACAAATTATTACTTGATATTACATTATTCTTTTTGAATTATTTAGCAATTCCATATCCATCTTTAAGTATACTACTTCGTGTTTTTTAAGGCCTGTTCACACTATGTATTACTTTAATGTCCACGGAATTTCACCTCAGTCTTAATAAGACTATAATAGTTCACCTGATAAAAGGTGATCGCTCCGCTCTCACGTCTATCATTCCCTTTCCAGCTTTCTATCAATTAATCTCTTTGTTCATTTTACACAGTACAATCGATATCTCGCAACAACTTACAAATATTCTTTTCATTTCCTAAAAAGGAAAAGTGTAGAGCTTGCTTTCCTCTACACTTTTAAAATAAAACACACTGTGCAAATTGCATTGACACTACCATCATAATTATATGCTTATTTCATATATTTTTAAAGACTTTTATTACAAACATGGCGTTTTTTTGTAATAAAAGTCAAAAAAATGTTACAAATAAAACATCTTCCTATCATATATCTTCAAATCAAAGCTTCACTCATTTTCTTGCAAATTTCTATACTGGTACAATTGATTTTGCGACTTTCTCAACAGTTCTTCAAACGTTTTTCCTTCTACTGGATAGCTAGCTGCTCCAAATAAAAGAGTGACACTGAGTAAATCACCTTCTATTTCACTTTCAATATTTTTCATTAATCGTTTTGTTATTGTTGATGTTTCATGACCATTATCAATTGCTACAATAACGTACTTATTTTCATCCCACTTTGTAACAACATCGCCCTTCCGAATTGTCTTTACAATGGTACTCTCTAATTTTTGTACTAATACTCCCAACTTTTTTTCTTGCAACGTGTCTTTTAATCCTTCCCATTCTTTTACAGAAAGAATGTACACTGTAATATTACGAGAATCTCTTTCAGATAAAGCAGCTACTTTCCCAAAAAAATCAACAACAAAATCATTGCTTGCCATTCCTCCTACTTCCATACCCATACGCTCGTTCGCTCTTTTATCGTACCAATGTCCAAAATAATAACTTAGTATCATTTGCAATATATAAATAATAAAGACGGTATAAAATGATCGTGAATCCAGTTTTGCAATTACATCCTGAAGTGCAATCCATTCTGTAACTGCCACAGTATTGCCAAGCAATAATCCACTAATTTTCCCTTTATGTTTCATACTTTTCCCCCTTTTATACCAATATATGTTTCTATATCAATAATGTTTTTCTACAAAATAAAAAATGTACATATGCAATGTACATTTCTGCTTAAGCTTGTATACCTTTTCTACTCTATTTCATATATATAATATAACTTTTATAGAAAGGAGTAATCTATATGCTACAAAAAGAGAATCTATCAGATGCTATGCGTTTACTAGCTGGTTTTCTATTATCATTAAAATTATTATTTACCTCTTTCGGCATACACTTTATTACAAACGATCAAATCGACGCTATTGTTAATGTTGTTTCATTTTTATTTATTCTATACTTTGGCTACAAAAATAACTATGTAGGAAAAAAAGGAATAGAGCAAAAGAAAATACTCAAAAAACACAACCTTCACTAAAAAAGGAACCTTTTGTACAGGTTCCTTTTTATCATTGACGCACAACAACTTCATTTGTTTGCAGTGGGCCATATGATATCTCTTTATCTTGAAATGTATATGTAGCCTGAAAGAATGTTTGTTTAAGAGCTTTATCTTTATTAGCTTTTATTTTACAACGTAGTTCCACCTTCTCATTCGGTAACAAATCATCAATTCGCCATCTAACAAGCTGGAATAAAAACTCACTTATCCCCTTATCAACTTTTAAAGAATTAGGAATATAAGCAAAGTAATCTCGAATCATATGACTTACAACAACTCTCGAAATCATTTCTACCCCTTTATTTTCCACTTCAATTCGCATAATAAGTATGTCGTTTACATCGTAGGTCAATTCATACGAAAACTGTTCTGTATACATACTACCAATTTGTAATGTAACGGCTACTTGAGGAAATTCGTTTTCCTTTTTCGATCCGTCAATCCACAATACTGGTTGTAGCGGTATTGAATACTTTCCTGTATCCGAAATTCGTCCCCATATTTTCATAATATATATTCACCTCATTTCAGATGTAACATACACACAATGAATTCCCCAAATCACTAAAGCTTGCTACAAGCAATGTTTAATATTTCTCTTCCTTTTATCCTATTCGACAATATGAAGAAAAAACCATTTTTCATCTATTAACAGAAGGTGTTCTTTATGAAATTTTTTTACAATTTACTTCATTTCCTTTATAGCAATATTCAGTATGGCTCACTCGTTCTCTACTCATACGAAAGAATATTTTGACGGAAGAAAAAGTTTGCCTTATAGTCAAATTTGACTATAATATTCTTTATGGCATATCAGTGCACTTATGGAAAAGGAATTAAAATCAACTATACATTTAAAATTTTTTATCCACTGCACTCAAAACTTAATATAGTTTACTTATTTCTAAAGGAGGGTTATATTTGGAAACTCAACCATTAAAAAAAGACGCCAACAAGACAAAATTTGTTGTTGCTGGTTTACTGCTTGGTATATTAATGGCCGCAATGGATAATACAATCGTTGCAACCGCAATGGCAACAATCGTTGGAGACCTAGGAGGATTTGATAAGTTTGTTTGGGTCACATCAGCTTATATGGTAGCAACAATGGCAGGGATGCCTATCTTCGGGAAACTTTCTGATATGTACGGGCGGAAACGTTTTTATATTGGCGGCCTCATTCTTTTCTTATTCGGTTCTGCTCTTTGCGGAACAGCTTCAAGTATTGAGCAATTAAGTATTTATAGAGCTATTCAAGGTATCGGTGGTGGTGCCCTTATGCCTATCGCCTTCACAATTATGTATGATATCTTCCCACCAGAAAAACGCGGGAAGATGACAGGACTATTCGGTGCTGTTTTTGGGACATCTAGTGTATTCGGTCCTTTATTAGGTGCTTATATTACTGACTATATAAGTTGGCATTGGGTCTTCTATATTAATATTCCATTAGGACTTATCTCCTTTTTCTTCATTACTAAATACTACAGTGAGTCTCTAGAATTTAGAAAACAAAAAATTGATTGGGCTGGTGCTATTACACTTGTCATAAGTATCGTTTGCTTAATGTTCGCATTAGAACTTGGTGGTAAGGAATATGCCTGGAATTCCACTGTAATTATTGGCTTATTTACAACAGTATTTATTACGCTTATTATTTTCTTCTTTGTAGAACGAAAAGCAACCGAGCCTATTATTTCGTTCCATCTATTTAAAAAACCTTTATTCGCAGCTAGCCAAGGAGTTGCCTTTTTCTATGGTGCCGCTTTTATTATCTGTACAGTTTATATTCCAATCTTCATTCAAGGCGTTCTTGGAGGTTCCGCCTCTAATGCTGGATTAATTTTAACACCAATGATGGTTGGTTCTGTAATTGGAAGTCAAACAGGAGGACAATTAGCTTCTCGAACAAGCTATCGTAACATTATGATGGTATCTGGTGTCTTCTTCGTTCTTGGTATTTATTTATTAAGTACTTTAACAATGGACACACCTCGTTTACTCGTAACACTATTTATGATTCTCGCTGGGCTTGGTGTTGGTTTCTCATTCTCAGTATTAAGTATGTCTTCTATTCACAAGTTGGAAATGCGGGACCGTGGTTCGGCGACATCAACAAACTCATTCTTCCGATCACTCGGTATGACTCTTGGTGTAACGATTTTCGGTACAATTCAAAATCATATTTTTACAGATAAACTAAACTCTGTATTTCCCCCTGAACTAGCAAAATTAGCTCCAAAAGGCGGAGACACAAGTTTCTTATTATCACCAGGCGCTACCGCAAAAATTCCTGCTGAAATATTAGCGGGTATTAAAGAAGCTCTCGCTACATCTATTGCGAATACATTCTTCTGGGCACTCATCCCGGCTGTACTAAGTATTATTTGTATTTTACTTATGGGAAATGAACGCCTCTTTACAGGCCCTAAAAAGAAAGAAAAACAAAAGCAAGTTAGTTAATATAAAAAAGAAGCGGCATATTCCTTTATGAAAAAGGATATGCCGTTTATAATATGTATAAAGTGAAACTTTAATCAGTGGGGGGTGTTCATCCCCCACTGATTATTAGCCCTCACCAATCGGGCTTTTACGGGCAGTTAATCCCCACCTAACTTCTTTGCTTCCGCTGAATTTTTGGGTGGGGATCTTACTAGATAAAGTTTTTATATACAGGAGTTGAGACAGCATGAGCATGAAATTAGTCATTCTCGGCTTGCTACTCGAAGGAGATAAACATCCATATGAAGTGCAGCATATTATGAAAGAACGACAAATGGATTGTTACATTAAATATGCTAAAGGATCACTTTATTACGCCTTCGAGCAATTAGAAAAGCAAGGCGCAATTCATATTACAAATGTAATTAGAGACACAAATCGACCTGACAAAACGATTTTTCATATAACAGAAGAAGGCAAAAAACTATTCCACACTTTACTATTAAAACAATTCGAAGCCAAAAACCAAATATATAAACCTATTTATTCGGCATTATCTTTCGCTCACTTTAGCAATGATCACGAATTAGTTCCTATTTTAGAAAAAAAGAAAAACGATACTCTTCAATATTTACATACTATGCAAACGATATATGATTGTAATAAAGGAAAGGTTCCACGTGCACAACTATATATTTTGCAAAGTGTAATTGAGCATATTACAGTTGAATTACAATGGCTAAACACCCTCCTTAAAGATGCTATAGCAGGCCGACTTTCAGAAGTTGCTATAGATGAAAATTGAGCTATGAAAGAAGGCATCCCTACTTCTTTCATAGCTCAATTTCTCTTTTTATACTGTAATATTATTAGTTAATCCAGGATGAAAAGTCATAATAATAAGAAATAAAAACTTTTGAATTTTCTTATTTCAAAACAGTAGACAAAATTCCAAAAATTGTGTTAGAATTTGTTTCAATATCATATCGCTTGTTAAATTCCTTTCAAAAGGAAAATAGGTACACGAAAGTTTCGTTTCGTGTTTAAAAGGGAAGCTTGGTGAAACTCCAACACGGTCCCGCCACTGTAAATGCTGAGATTTCTTTTTGGTGCCACTGTGAAAACGGGAAGGTGAAAGAAATTATATGAAGCATAAGTCAGGAGACCTGCCTGTTTTAACAACACTGATAGATTCACGGATGATGATGAGGTGTTAAAACAAAAAGGAAGGCTTATTTTCTATGTCTTTGTACTTTTTGTTATAGGTATTTCCTAGTAAACGGAAATGCTTACTTTCAATTAGGGAGGAATTTAAAATGGCAATTCAAACAAGTAACTTAGGTTATCCACGTATCGGACTACAACGAGAGTGGAAAAAAACATTGGAAGCTTTTTGGTCCAATAAAATCGATGAAGAACAATTTTTAACAACAATGAAAGAAATTCGCCTTCAACACGTAAAAGTACAGCAAGAAAAAGGGATTGAACTCATTCCAATTGGCGACTTTACATATTATGATCACGTTTTGGATACTGCCTATATGCTAGGATTTATTCCATCACGTTTTTCTGAGTTTACATCTTACCTTGATGTATATTTCGCAATGGCGCGTGGCTCTAAAGATCACGTAGCTTCCGAAATGACAAAATGGTTTAACACAAACTATCACTATATCGTTCCTGAATATGAAGAGGGATTACAAATCTCTTTAAAAGATAATCGCCCACTTCGCTTATACGAAGAGGCAAAACAAGAATTAGGAGTAGATGGAAAGCCTGTTATTTTAGGACCATATACTTTCTTAAAATTAGCTAAAGGCTATACACAAGAACAATTTCCTAACATTTTAAAACAGTTAGTTGCACCTTACGTACAACTGCTTTCAGAACTACATGCAGCTGGGGCACAAGCCATTCAAGTTGATGAACCGATTTTCGCTTCTTTAACTAAAAAAGAAGTTCAACAAGCAAAAGAAATTTATGAAACTATTCGTAAAGAAGTTCCAAATGCGACTCTTCTTTTACAAACATATTTTGATAGCGTAGAAGAAAACTATGAAGAAATTATTACATTCCCGGTATCCGGTATTGGATTAGATTTCATTCATGGTAAAGAAGGTAATCTAAATGCTATTTCAAAATATGGATTCCCAGCTGATAAAACTTTAGCTGTCGGTTGTATAGATGGCCGTAACATTTGGAGAGCTGACCTTGATGAAGTTCTTGAGTTATTTACAACGTTACAAAAACAAGTCCAAACGAAAGATATCATCGTTCAGCCTTCTTGTAGCTTATTGCATACACCAATCGATAAAACAGAAGAAACTCACTTATCGACTGAGCTGTTTGATGCGTTAGCATTTGCAAATCAAAAATTAGAAGAGTTAGTTCTTATTCATTCCGCTCTCACTCAAGGTACAGAAAGCATTAGTAATGAGCTGGAAACATATCGAAACGTACATCATACAATTCGTTCATCTGCTGCACGTAACCGAGAAGATGTCAAAGCAGCACGAACAGCACTAAAAGAAGAAGATTTTTCACGTCCTCTTCCATTTGAAAAACGATACGAATTACAACAAGTTGCTCTAGAGTTACCGCTATTACCAACAACGACTATTGGTAGCTTCCCGCAAACAACTGAAGTTCGTCAAACGCGAAAAGAATGGCGTAACGGTGTTATTTCAAATGACCAATATGAACAATTTATTGAAAAAGAGACAGAAAAATGGATTCGTTACCAAGAAGAAATTGGGCTTGATGTACTTGTACATGGTGAATTTGAAAGAACTGACATGGTCGAATATTTTGGTGAGCGCCTTGCTGGTTTCTCATTCACTAAAAACGGTTGGGTACAATCATACGGTTCCCGCTGCGTAAAACCACCTGTTATTTATGGTGATGTAGCCTTTATTAACGGCATGACTATTAAGGAAACAGTTTATGCACAAAGCTTAACAGAGAAAGTTGTAAAAGGAATGTTAACCGGACCTGTTACAATTTTAAATTGGTCCTTCGTTCGAAATGATATTCCAAGAAAAGAAGTTTCGTATCAAATTGCACTAGCTCTTCGTCACGAAATTGAACTACTTGAATCTTCTGGAATTAGAGTAATCCAAGTCGATGAGCCCGCACTTCGTGAAGGAATGCCACTAAAAGAAAAAGATTGGGATGCTTATATTACATGGGCAGTACAATCCTTCCTTTTAGCAACTTCTTCTGTAGCAAATGAAACACAAATTCATACTCATATGTGTTACAGTAACTTCGAAGATATTGTTGACGCGATTCGCGCATTAGATGCAGATGTAATTTCTATCGAAACATCAAGAAGTCACGGAGAATTTATTGATACATTAAAACATACAACATATGAAAAAGGCATTGGCCTAGGTGTATATGATATTCATAGCCCACGTGTACCGAGTAAAGATGAAATGTATAAAATCGTAGAACAATCTTTAGAAGTATGTGATCCTAAATATTTCTGGATTAATCCCGATTGTGGTTTAAAAACGAGAAGAACAGAAGAAGTTATTCCAGCTTTAGAACATATGGTGCAAGCAGCGAAAGATGCTCGTTCCCTTTTAAAAACAAACGCATAACAAAAATGGGTTATCCTTTTCTCAGGATAACCCATTTTTTATTCTTTACTTTCAAAAAAGAATTCATATTGTATTTTATATAATTCATCATCCGTTGGCTCTTCAAGAGGAATTGCTTGTAATACAACTGTATACTCACCATTTGGAATAGGTATTTGAAATTTATTAGAAAGAATACTCGTTATAACGATACTTTCATTTTCAACTGTAAAAGGAACCGTAATCGTTCTAACTACTTCTTCTTTTTCAATATGTTTGCCTGGGGTCACTTTCACTTCACAAGTATAATCAGAAAGTGCTTCAAAAATAACAGTTCCATCTGCCTTAGCATAACCTCTTTCAAAATCTTCATCAGTCCAATCTACATAAGGCTGCTCACCGTCATAGTTCATCAACATTAATTGCGAATAAGAAATCGTTAACTCCATAGTTCCCCTTCTCCTTCATTATGAAATATACAACTACTACTTCACTTCAAATTTTACTCGCGTACCATCTGGGTATTTATCTAACTTATTCCCTACCCAAGAGCCTGCTCCACGGTTATCCGCCGGACTTATATATTCAATATGTGCTCCTTTTCCGCCTTCCTTGCACATCGCCATTGGCCATTCATCACGATCATACCCTTTTTTTGATGGATATGGTGCTAACGACAATTTCCTTCTATCTGCAGCACCACCACGATCGATTGTACAAACTTCTGAATGCCCTTCTTTTATAGCATCCGTAATATGTTTTCCTGTCTCTGGATAACGTTCTTTCGGAAATTCTAACACTTGATCATACGTATTCGTTTTCTTTACACTTGTTTCCTCTGGCACAAGTACTTCATAAACTGCTACTAAAATAGACAGAATTGCGATAATTGAAATGATAATACCTTTTAATTGCTTCATGTATACCTCCATGTTTCTACCAGTTTCTTTTCCTCCGTTATTATAACAAACTTCTCCTGTATATGTTTTCAGACATTATTTTAGTTATTCCTTGCCATTCCGCCAAAAATTTTCATTTTTTCACTAATGCTGTAGAAAACTAATAGCCTTCCGACATTCTTTTTCAAAGGAAGTCCTCATAAAAGATTGAAATGATATATACGATACTTTTTGGGGAGGAAATATGATGGAAGCTACCTATAAAACGAAAGATGTCACGAATAAAACAGGCATCCCAAAACATATAGTTCGCAAATATAGTCAGCTGTTAGAGGAACATGGTTATATGATTTCCAAAACAGCTGATGCTCGTATTTATAAACTTGATGATTTAAAACTATTGAAATCTATACACGAAAGAGCTGCTACATTACAAGAAGATATTTCAGAAACGATACCGATTATTTTAAAAGAAAAAGAGGCCCCACCTGTACCAGTTATACAAGATAAGCAAGAGATACAAACGAAAGAAAAAGAAGATGGGCGTAACTTTGAGGAGTTCATGTTAAAACTTGAAATGCTAGCTCAATTAAATGAAGCAATTATTCATCAAAATTCTACTCTAATTACACAAAATCGTTTAAAGGATGAGAAACTAGACGAATTGATGCAACAAGTTTATGTAAAAGAAGGCTCTCAAGAAAAAATGCTTCAAGAGTTAGTCGATCACGCCGCTCAAACAGATGCACTGCAAAAAGAAAAGATGGACTTATTAATGAATCATATGTATAAACGAGAATCCAAACAGGAAGAAAAAATGAATAAACTTGTTAGTCAAATTTATAACAAAGACAGTAACCGTGATGCACAGCTTATGCAAGTTATTCGAGAAATTCAAGAAACAAAAAGAATGGTTGCTGCCTCAAAAGAGCAAAGCTTCTTTCAATCATTTAAAAGTTTATTTAGCCGAGCAAAACAAGAAAAAACAAATGAATAAACAATATAAATTAAAAAGTTACCTTTCATCGGTAACTTTTATTCCTTATTTTGTACAGCTGGTAATATAATAATTGCTTCAGTGCCTTTTCCACTTTCACTCTTATATTCCAATGTACCATTATGCGCTTGTAAAATACTAAATGTTACCATAAGTCCTAATCCTGTCCCTTTTTCTTTTAAAGAATAATATGGTTGCCCAAGCCTTGCTAACTGTTCTTTCGTCATACCAACACCACTATCTTTAACTCTTATTATGATTGTTTCATCTTTTTGAATAGCTGTTACTTTTAAATATCCTTTATTTCCTTGAATTGCTTCAATACCATTTTTAACAACATTCATAATAGCTTGCTTCAATTTTGTCTTATCACCAATCGTATAAAGGCTTTCTGAAATTTCAACTTGTAAATATACACCTTGCATCGCTGCAAATGACGACATAAGAGTGGTCATTTCTATTAATTGGGCTGATAAACAAATGTGTTCTTTTTTCTCAATTTGCGGCCTTGCTAAATTTAAGTAATCTGAAATAATTTGTTCCGCCCGATCCAATTCAGCTAATACAAGACGCATATAATCCTTATTCTTCACATCTTCCGTACTTTCTAGCAATTGGATAAATCCACGAACAACAGTTAGTGGATTTCGAACTTCATGTGCCACACTTGCTGCTAACTCACTTACAATATTAAGCTTTTCTGATTTTTGCATCTCTGTACGTAGCAATGCATTTTCATTTAAATATTCAGTTAAATACACCTGAAATACCATTGTCATGACCATGATAAGCGAGGCAAATATAAATCCGCTATATATTTGCGAAATATACGGTGTAAATCCTGTTTCCAAAAGAACATTAATCATGCCTAATACTAAAAAAACAAGCACATAAAATGATGAAATCATAAATGCTAAAATTAATTTCTTATCCCTTGAAAAAAGAGACCATTTCTTTGATAAAAATAGCGGAACTATCAATAGAAATATTACTTCTAAAACTGGAAGAAAGCTCATTCCCTTTAGTAACCATTCATATGCAACAAAAATAACCGCTGGGATTAAACCAACAATCCCACCATATAAAAAACCACTGACAATTGGAATGGGGTGAAAGTTATACCCACACACATTGCCAAAACAAATAGAGTATGTCATGGAGAGAACGAGCGTAACGCTAGATAAAAACATAATAAAGTAACGATTTGGCTTCGGAGGCATTTCTTGATAGCGATTTAAACGAATCGCTTCATATAAAAATAGTGGCAAAATTATGATGGCAATTTGAATCAATAAATCACGGATAAGCTCCATAACCTCTCATCCCCTATATGTATTTTGATATGATTATATCATTTTATAGGTGTATTTGTTTTAAAATTTTGATTTTTCTTAACGTATTTGTTAATTCTTTGTTAACAACTCATAATAATTGTTACAGATTTTCGAAATGATTGTAAACCCTGTACCAAATTTCCTTCGTGCAGTATACAATGAATACGGATTACAAAGAAAATATAAAAATACTTTTTTAGACGGACAATTATAGCAAAATACAGCATATAATCCATACTATCTATGTTTACAAATAAGTGATCATTACTTTAGTAGGAGGAAGATAAATATGGCGGGTACTACGCTTGTTTTAAAAGAAGAAAATTTGGTTGTTCTAGAAAATGTTGAAAAATCAGTATATGAAGAGTTACAGCATAAAGCGGGAGATGAAAACTGCACATGTGCTGTAAACGAATCAGTCGTTCACCTTGGCAAGGTATCCTCTGTACTCTGGAATGAAGATGAAATAGATTGGGAATACGGATATTAAAAAGTCGCTTATAGCGGCTTTTTTTCTCTTTTCTCTCTCTTTCTAAATAACATATACAAAGCGTAATCATAGAAAATATGATAAAATGAACTTAATTTTCAAACGGAAGAAAGGGAGATACAATGGAACAATTCATTAACCCTAGAGTGAAGGACATCCAAATTTCTGGAATCCGTCAGTTCTCTAACATGATTCAAAACTATGATAATTTGATTTCTTTAACAATTGGACAACCCGATTTCCCTACACCTTCTCTCGTGAAAGAAGCGGCTAAACGGGCTATTACAGAAAACTATACAAGCTATACACATAACGCTGGTTTACTAGAATTACGTAAGGCAGCTTGTAACTTCGTAAAAGATAACTACGATTTACATTATTCACCTGAAAACGAAACCATCGTTACAATCGGTGCTAGCGAAGCAATTGATGTTGCATTCCGAACGATTTTAGAGCCAGGAACAGAAGTAATTTTACCTGCTCCTATTTATCCAGGCTACGAACCTATTATTCGATTATGCGGTGCAACGCCTATTTTTGTAGATGTTCGTGAAACTGGATTTCGTTTAACAGCTGAAGCGCTTAAAAATGCTATTACAGAAAAAACAAGATGTATCGTACTACCGTATCCTTCTAACCCAACCGGTGTAACTTTATCAACAGAAGAGCTAAAAGATATTGTAGATGTTTTAAAAGATAAAAATATTTTCGTCCTTTCAGATGAAATTTATAGCGAGCTTGTATATGAACAAAAGCATACATCTATCGCTCATTTCCCAGAAATGCGTGAAAAAACAATTGTCATTAACGGTTTATCTAAATCACATTCTATGACTGGCTGGCGTGTTGGACTTTTATTTGCACCAAGTTATTTAGCAGGACACATATTAAAAGTTCATCAATACAATGTAACGTGTGCTACTTCAATCGCTCAATACGCTGCAATTGAAGCATTAACAGCAGCTAAAGACGCACCAAAAATGATGCGCCACCAATATAAAAAACGCCGTGATTACGTATATAATAGACTCACTCAAATGGGATTAACAGTTGAAAAGCCAACAGGTGCATTTTACTTATTCCCATATGTTGGTCATTTGACATCTTCATCATTTGATTTTGCACTTGATCTTGTCAAAGAAGCGGGACTAGCTGTAGTTCCTGGAACAGCATTCTCTGAATACGGTGAAGGCTACCTTCGCTTGTCCTATGCGTATAGTATCGAAACTTTAAAAGAAGGCTGCAACCGATTAGAAGCCTTTCTAATGAAAAAAGCTAAGAGTTAAACTCTTAGCTTTTTTATGCATAATGATCACAAGTTTGACGTTTTAGTAATTTATGAGGAATAATGATACACTTTGCAGTGGATTCTGCATTCTCTACTTTATCAACTAAAGCTTTTGCTGCCTCATATCCTAGCTGATAAATATTCACATCAACTGTCGAAAGTGGAGGGCTCGCAATTTCTGATAATAAAGCATTATTAAAGCTTACAATAGAAACATCTTTCGGTACAACGAATCCTTTTTTAGAAAGAGCACTTAACACACCAAGTCCAATTAAGTCATCCGTTGCCATAATTGCCGTTGGCGGTTGCTGCAGTCCCATTAATTCCTCAACAGCTTGTTGACCACTTTCCCTCGAAAAATCAAAATGTAAAATATATTCTTTTGGTAATACAATGTCTGCTAATTTCAAGGCATCACTCATACCAGCTAAACGATCTCTCGTTACAAGTAAATCTGATCCACCACCAATGAACGCGATTTGCTTATGCCCTAATGAAATTAAATATTCTGCCACTTCTCTTGCAGCTGTATAATTGTCATTATCTACATATGTAATTTCATCTTTTCGATCATATGGTTTTCCTATTAAAACAAACGGGAAATTTTGTTCATGTAAATATTGAATAATCCGATCATTCTCCCTTGAATATAAAAGAATAATGCCACCAATTTGGCGTCCCTGTACCATCTTTACGACACCATTAAAAATTTCTTCTTCCGTTTCACCTGTCGACATGTAAAGCGCATAACCTTCTACGTGTGCAAATGAACTAATCCCTCTTATAACTTCTGGGAAAAATGGATTTTGAAAAGCTTTACTTGCAGAACTTGGCATAACAAGACCAAGTGTTTTCGTCGTTTGGTTCGCAAGATTTCTCGCATTTAAATTGGGATGATACCCTAATTCACTCATCACTTTCCTAACACGGCGCTTTGTCTTTTCACTTATACTTGGATTATCAGCAATTACACGAGAAACTGTTGATGGTGCAACATTCGCTTGCTTCGCCACATCTTTAATTGTAACTGTCATAAAAATCCCCCTCCTCTCATTTCTCTGCCATTTTTCATATATTTTATCTCGCACTCATTGCAAGTCATAAACTTTCATTTCTTATATCTTGCAAAACTAATCCTATTCTCCCTCTTCATGTATTGTAAGGGATATAGCTATTTTTTCCTATACTATAATATACTATTTATTTCACTTCTTTTCACATGTGATGTCAAATCTCTTTTCATCTCCCTATAAACTTATTTATAGGGAGATGAAAAGAAAAATGGGACGTAATGTCCCATTTTTCATCCTTTTGTACCTCCAGCTGTTAAACCAGAAATAAAGTATTTTTGTAGTGATAGGAATAAAATTGAAATTGGGATCGCAATTAACACAGAACCCGCTGCAAACGTTGTAAATTCATTACCGAATTTCTTCGCAACCATTTCATATAATCCAACTGCTAAAGTATAATTTTCTGGTGTTCGCAAAATAATACTCGCTAAAATGAAATCTGTAAATGGACCAATGAAAGTAAATAACGCTACAACCGCTACGATTGGCTTTGCAAGTGGCATAATGATTTGCCAAAAAATACGAAAATGTCCTGCTCCATCCATTCGAGCTGATTCATCCAGTTCTTTCGGAATCGTATCAAAATACCCTTTCATAAGCCATGTATTCATCGGAATAGCCCCGCCTACATAAATTAAAATTAATGCAAGGTGTGTATCAATTAATCCTGTTAATTGAGCTAATACGTATAAAGCAATTAACGCTGCAAAGTTTGGAATCATTTGCAGAATTAAAAATGTTAATAAACCATTTTTTCTTCCAACAAAACGATATCTCGAAAATGCATAAGCGGTAAAACTAATTGCTAACACTGAGAAAATCATCGTTAAAACACTTACTTTTAATGTGTTTTTATACCATAGTAAGTAATTACTATTCTCTAGATCTAATAACTTACGATAATGATCTAACGTTGCATTTTGTGGAATAATACTTGATCCAGATAAACTATCACCTGGATTAAACGATGAGCCAATAATCCATAATAACGGATAGAAAATGATGGCACACATTACGAAAATAACTAAATAACTTAATGAGAGACGTAACATCTTCTGTCTTTTAATATTCATTTACATCATATCCTCTTCTTGGAATGATTTTGTTCTCTTAAATTGCCATAACGCAACTGTAATAACAATTAACGATAATATCATTGTAAGAGCTGCTGCTTTTCCGTACTGCGCTGAAGTCATCGTTAACTTATAAATCCATGAAATTAAAATATCCGTTCCACCTGCGTCTTGTCCAGCTACAGCAGGACCTCCACCATTAAATAGATAGATGATACTAAAGTTATTAAAGTTAAACGTATATTGCGTAATTAATATTGGTGCTGTTGCATATAACACAAGTGGCAATGTAATTTTACGAAACTGTTGCCAAGCTGTCGCTCCATCTACTGTGGCCGCTTCATATAATTCTCCCGGAATCGATTGCAGTATACCTGTTGTCATCGCAAAGATAAACGGGAACCCAAGCCACGTTTGAATCATAATTAAAGCAATCTTCGCCCAAAATGGATCTGTCATCCAAGCAATCTTTTCAATTCCGAATAAAGCTAATACTTGATTGTTAATCGCTCCGAATGTTTCATTAAACATACCAGAGAAAACAAGAATAGATACGAATGCTGGAACCGCCCACGGTAAAATGAAGATTGTTCGAATAATCGCCTTTCCTTTAATACCAGGCTGATTTACGATAATCGCTAAGAAAATACCAAGTGCAACTTGTAATGTTGTTGCAACGAATGTCCAAATGACAGTCCAAGAGAATACACTTACAAATGTCTCTCTCCACATCGGTAAAGTGAAAATATCAATAAAGTTTTTAAAGCCCACCCAATCTACTAATTTAGCTGGAGGAGAATGATATAAATCATAGTTTGTAAATCCAATTAAAATTACGAAGATGATTGGAAATACGACCACAAAGATAAGTAGTAGAAAACCTGGTGAAACCATTAAATAAGGAAAACCTTGATCTAACAAATTACGATATTGCTCTTTTACAGAATTTAACGGTGTTCCGCTATCACGTTTCTTTCCATTTTGGTATGCATCATATAAGTTAAATGCATATATGCCTAGCCCAAAAGCGATAACGATAAGGGCCAAGATTCCTTCTACTAATAGAAAGACAGAATGGTCACGTGGAACTTCTGTACCAAGCGTTACAATACCCCATAATCCCATATTTAATAAATCAGCAAAGGCTACAATAAAAGAACCTGTTAATACTAGAAAAATAAGACCTTTTACAAATTGTTTATTATACATTTGGCCCACGCCTGGAATGATTGATAACATGGTTGCCATTTTCCTATGCTTTGAATGGTTTAACCCATTTGCTGGTTCCATAGATGTTTGCATGTTCCTTCCCCCTTTTTTCTTCCTACATGGAAGGGAGAGAATTCGTGCCTCTCATATTAGAGGCACGAATTTCACCTTATTTTTTCTTGTTATGATTTGCCTCAATATTACCTTTAATTTGTTTCACTGCACTATCAAGCGCCGCTTTTGGTGCCTCTTTATCTGTAACAACTAATTGAAGCGCATCTCCAGCTGGTTTCCAAACTTCTTGCATTTCTGGAATGTTTGGCATTGGAATTCCATTTTCAGATTGCGTTGCAACTGCTTTTGCAGCTTCGTTATCTTTAATAATTGGATCTTCCATTACTGATTTTACTGGAGGAATTTCTTTTGTTTTCTCAAATCGAATTTTTGCGTTTTCTTCATTTGTTACCCACTCAGTGAATTTTGTAGCTAAATCATTTTGTTTAGAGAAACTTGTTACATGCCATCCTTTAACCCCAACAAACGTTTTCATTGGTTGACCATTTGGTAATTTCGGCATTGGAGCAACGCCATAATCAATCCCGTTCTTTTCCATTGCTTGGAACGCCCATGGGCCATTCATGATAGAAGCTGCTTTTCCTTCATTGAATAGTCCATCAGCAGCAGGCCCACCTGATTCACCGATAATACCTTTTGGGAATAATTTTTCCTTGTACCATTTTTGAAGATATTCAGCACCTTGTACTGCTCCACTATTATTTAATCCAACATCACTTGCATTTGGCTTTCCATCTTTTTCACCAAATACATAACCGCCCATACCTGCCATGAATGCATTAGCAAAGTAGAAGTTATCTCC
This sequence comes from Bacillus cereus group sp. BceL291, assembly GCF_051776705.1. Classification (NCBI taxonomy): domain Bacteria; kingdom Bacillati; phylum Bacillota; class Bacilli; order Caryophanales; family Bacillaceae; genus Bacillus; species Bacillus cereus group sp. BceL291. Next base: position 88,144 of record NZ_JBPWAP010000017.1, read on the forward strand.
TAATGCTAAAAATCCGTACTTGCCATCTTTCGTAAATTCTTTTGAGAAGTTAAACAGCTCGTCCATCGTTTCTGGCGCTTTTGGCATTAGTTTTTTATTGTAAATAAAGACTGGTGTCTCAATTGCTTTTGGTAAACCATATAACTTTCCATTATATGTCTGTGCTTCTATTGATGAATTAGTAAATTTACTCTTTACAGCATCATCTGCTTTCACTTCAGAAAGTAAACCTTCTGTTACTGCATTTCCGATTTGATCGTGTGGCAATGTTACAACATCTGGTCCAGTCCCCGCTGGCCCATCAAGGCGTAACTTCTTCACTTGATCTGTCATTTGCATTTCAACAACTTTTACTTTTACTTTATATTTTTCCTCAAAGCTTTTCACTGCTGGTTCTAAACCAACACCTTTTTTATCATCTTCCCAAACAAGAAGATCATAGTCTTTTTTCGCTTTACTTTCCTCTTTTTCCCCTGAATCTTTCGGTCCACATGCAGATAACATACCAATAGATAATGCTGAAACCGTTAATAATGATAATGCTTTCTTCATCCCAAAAACCTCCCTAAATTGTCTATGTACCTCAGTAACTGAAAACGTTTGCATTTAATAGTTTAATTGAAGCGCAAACAATATCTCAATCTATGAAAACGTTTGCACTATTTGTCTATCATTATACATTCTTTTATTCATTTTGCAAATGTTAATTTAAAAATTATGTCATTATACTCTTTATACATTGACTTTATATAAAATGAATACTACTCTTATAAGCAATATTAAAGCTACGAGAAAGGCAATCGTTTGCAATACAGGCTTTATTATTACACTTAAGGGAATACTATGTATAGAGATATTGAAGGGGGATTTTCTATATGTTTAAAGAAGCCATTTATCATAGGCCGAAAGATAATTATGCATACGCTTATGATGAACAAACAATTCACATCCGAGTACGTACTAAGAGAGATGATATTCAAAGCGCCGATCTTATTTACGGTGATCCTTACGAATGGAAAGACGGGAAATGGATATCAGCAAGTACACCCATGAAAAAAACGGGTTCTACTGCATTATTTGATTATTGGTCCATTGCAATTGAACCAAAATTTAAGCGCTTACGTTATGGGTTTGAATTAAAATCTGAAACAGACACTCTTATTTATGCAGAGCGAGGATTCTTTTCTAGCATTCCAAATGATGATGTTGGTAACTTTTTCTGTTTTCCATTTATTCATGCAGATGATGTATTCAAAGCACCATCTTGGATTAAAGACACCATTTGGTATCAGATTTTCCCTGAGCGATTCGCTAATGGCGATAGTACGCTGAATCCAGAAAACACCCTTCCTTGGGGAAGTGCGAATCCAACTCCAACTAATTTTTTCGGCGGAGATTTTTCTGGTGTTATTCAAAACCTTGATTACCTTGTTAAGCTTGGCATTTCCGGAATATATTTCACACCTATTTTCAAAGCTCATTCAAACCATAAATATGACACAATTGACTATATGGAAATTGACCCACAATTTGGGACGAAAGAAACTTTTAAAGAGCTCGTTGAAGAATGTCATAAGCACGGTATAAAAGTAATGCTCGATGCTGTGTTTAATCATAGTGGATACTTTTTCGAGAAATTTCAAGACGTACTAGAGAATGGTGAGAAGTCCGCATATAAAGAGTGGTTCCACATTCATGAATTTCCGATTATAACCGAACCACTTCCAAATTATGATACTTTCGCCTTTACACCGTATATGCCTAAATTAAATACAGCTCATCCAGATGTAAAAGAATACTTACTTGAAGTAGGACGTTATTGGGTACGAGAATTCAATATAGATGGCTGGCGCCTTGATGTCGCCAATGAAGTCGATCACAACTTTTGGAGAGAATTCCGAACTGAAATAAAGACACTAAATCCTGAAGTATATATTTTGGGAGAAATTTGGCACGATGCCCTTCCGTGGCTACAAGGCGATCAATTTGATGCTGTCATGAGCTATCCTGTTACAAATGCTCTACTTTCTTACTTTGCTAACGATTCCATTAAAGCAAGTGAATTCATGAAGCAAATTACAGAATCTCTACATTCCTACTCTATGAATGTAAATGAAGCAGCATTTCATTTATTAGACAGCCATGATACTCCAAGAATTTTAACAACATGCAACGGAGATAAAAATAAGTTGAAATTGCTCTATGTATTCCATCTTTCTTTCATCGGCTCTCCTTGTATTTATTACGGGGATGAAATTGGTATGGATGGCGGCATGGACCCTGATTGCCGTAAATGTATGATTTGGGATACTAAAGAACAAGATCATGCATTATTTACCCATATACAAACATTGATTTTATTACGTAAACAACATAAAGCATTTGGAGGACATGGTACTTTTCAATTCATCGAAGCAAATGATGAACATAATTATATTTCTTATACGAAAACATATGAGGATGAAACTATCTTTTTCGTTTTAAACCCTACTAATAGTGAAGTTACAGTTTCACTCCCTCTTCATGTTACTGGTAAGAAAATAATTAACATTTATACAAACGAAGAATTTTCAGCGGAAGCAAGTGTATTACAAGTTACACTTCCTCCATATGGATTCTCCATATTAAAATGGTAATCCAAAAAAGCCTTATGCCAAGTTCGAAATGGCATAAGGCTTTTTCTTATTTCAATTTGAACACTATCGCTTCATACGGACGTAATGGAATGTTATCTATTGATCCGATTTCTACATCGTAATTGTGTATAAATAACTCTGATTCACTATAACTAATATCCTTAGGCATTTCAAATACACTTTCATCCGCAGTAAAGTTTGCAATGACAAGTAGTTTTTCATCTCCATATGTTCTTACATAAGCAAAAATAGAAGGGTCATTATCTAATATTAAATCATATGATCCATACACAACTATTTCATTATTTTTGCGTAGTTCAATTAATTTCTTATAGTAATAAAAAATTGAACCTTCATCTTGGATTGCTTGTTTCACATTAATCTCTTTATAGTTAGGATTTACAGTAATCCAAGGTTCACCTTTTGTAAATCCAGCGTGATTCTGATCATTCCACTGCATCGGAGTTCTAGCATTATCACGACCCTTTATATAAATAGATTCCATTACTTTTTCTATATCTTCACCATGGTCTATCACTTTTTCTTTATACATATTTAACGTTTCAATATCTCGATATTCATCAATTGATTGGAATCGAACGTTCGTCATTCCAATTTCCTCTCCTTGATAAATATATGGCGTTCCTTTCATCATATGAAGAACTGTCGCTAACATTTTTGCTGATTCAATGCGATACATTCCATCATTACCAAAACGAGATACAACGCGAGGCTGATCATGATTATTCCAATAAAGGCTATTCCATCCGGTATGCTCTAATGCTTTTTGCCACTTTGTTAAATTCTCTTTTAAAGTAAGAAGTGAGCATGGTTTTACATCCCACTTTCCACCTTCTCCTGAATCTAAATCCATATGTTCAAATTGGAATACCATTTGCAACTCTTTTCGTTCTTCTCCAGTATACAATTTCGCTTCTTCTGTCGTTACACCAGGCATTTCACCAACCGTCATAATATCATAATGCGATAATACTTCCTCATTCATTTCATGTAAATATTTATGAATGTTTGGACCGTTCATAAAATGCTTATGACCTGAAACATACCCCTCTTCTTCTGTTTCAACAGCTGGTAATCCCTCTTCTTTAGAAATAAAATTAATAACATCCATACGGAAGCCATCAATTCCTTTTTCTAACCAAAACTTCATCATTTCATAAACATCTTGTCTTACCTTTTCATTATCCCAATTTAAATCTGGCTGTTTTTTAGAAAACAGATGTAAATAATATTCATCCGTCATTTCATCATACTGCCATGCAGATCCACTAAAAGCAGCTCCCCAGTTGTTCGGTTCTTTCCCTTCTTTTCCAGGGCGCCATATATAGTAATCTCTATATTTATTATCTTTTGATTTACGTGATTCAATAAACCAATTATGTTCATCCGAAGTATGATTAACAACTAAGTCCATCATAAGTTTCATATTACGTTCATGCATTTCATGTAATAGCTCATCCCAATCTTCCATTGTTCCGAACTCGTTCATAATTTTACAATAATCGCTTATATCATAACCATTATCATCATTTGGAGATTCATAGACTGGTGATAACCAAATCACATCAATCCCTAACTCTTTTAAGTAATCTAGCTTTGAAATAATCCCTTGAAGATCTCCTATACCATCACCATTACTATCCATAAAGCTACGAGGATAAATTTGATATACTACACTTTCTTTCCACCATTGTTTTTCCATTATGCTACCCCATTTCATTCATCATTCATTTTTCTCTTTTTTAAGGCGCAAACGTTTTCATTAATGAATGATAACAGATTCTATCTCAATTTAAAATAGCGCTTACAATTTTTATTGTTCTTTTTCTAAGAAAACATATGAAAACCACTAATAAATCTCCAATAAATGAAAACGTTTTATTTTTTTATTTATTTTTTGAATCTATTCGTTTATAATGAACTCAAAGAAAACGTTTGCATAATTATTTCTAGGGGGAAATACCATGGCAGAACTTAAATTAGAAAACATTTATAAAATATATGATAATAACGTAACAGCTGTAACTGATTTTAATTTACACATTCAAGATAAAGAATTTATTGTATTTGTCGGTCCTTCTGGATGCGGAAAATCTACAACATTACGAATGGTAGCTGGACTTGAAGATATTTCAAAAGGCGAGTTTTCAATTGATGGTAAACTAATGAATGATGTTCCTCCAAAAGATCGAGATATCGCTATGGTATTCCAAAACTACGCTCTTTATCCACATATGAGTGTATATGATAATATGGCATTTGGATTAAAACTTCGAAAAATACCAAAAGATGAAATCGATCGTCGTGTGAAAGATGCAGCAAAAATTTTAGGACTTGAACAATATTTAGATAGAAAACCGAAAGCATTATCAGGTGGACAGCGCCAACGTGTTGCGTTAGGTAGAGCAATCGTTCGAGATGCAAAAGTTTTCTTAATGGATGAACCATTATCAAACTTAGATGCTAAACTCCGTGTTGCAATGCGCTCAGAAATTTCTAAGCTACATCATCGCCTTGGAACAACAACAATTTATGTAACACATGACCAAACAGAAGCAATGACTATGGCTTCGCGTCTTGTCGTTATGAAGGATGGAAAAATCCAACAAATTGGAACTCCAAAAGAAGTATACGAAACGCCAGAAAACATTTTCGTGGGTGGATTTATCGGCTCACCAGCGATGAATTTCTTCCGTGGTAAATTGACTGAAACCGATTTCGTTATAGACAATACTATAAAAATTAAAGTATCTGAAGGAAAAATGAAGATGCTACGTGAACAAGGCTATGTAAATAAGGAAATTGTTTTAGGTATTCGCCCAGAGGACATTCATGATGAACTACTATTTTTAGAAGCTTCGCAATCTACTGCCTTCACAACAAAAATTGAAGTCGCTGAATTATTAGGTGCTGAATCCATTTTATATATGAAACTTGGAAATCAAGATTTTGCAGCACGTGTAGATGCAAGACATACATTTTCACCTGGTGATCAAATTAAATTAGCATTTGATATGAATAAAGCACATTTCTTTGATAACCAAACTGAACAACGTATTCGCTAAAAAATTTATCTTTACTATACACATACAAAAAAACCGTCCACATATATTGAGGGCGGTTTTTATTATTATACTAGGGCTTCTACTGTATGAAATGATTGTCCTTTTGTACTAATAATACCGAAAATCGGTAAATCACTAAGCACCACTTCTTCTTGCTGTTTCATAAAAGATGACGTTAATTGTTTTATCTCTATCCAAACGTCATTAATACAAAGTACATTGGAATCGTTCTCTTGTTGGCGAGAAAAAATAGAATCTATTTTATATAAACCTGCATTTTGAAAAAGCATATCAATGCGACTGAATGCATTCAAAGTAATGCTAATAACGCGTTGCCAATCTCCTTGCTTTCCCATATCATAGGATACAAAAAGTGCCTCTCCGCCTAGATTCATAATTTCCTCCACTGTTGCTTGTCCACTCTCTTGATCAATGTCCGTCACAATAACTTTTGCGCCTTGTTTAGCCAACAAAAGAGCTGTATTACGTCCAATACCGATGCCACCGCCAGTTACGATAGCAACTTTTCCTGCAAGCTTCATTTTCATTACCCCTTCTATAAGTCTTACCGTCATTCAGTATACTCCTTTATAAGATTAATCTGCAAGCAAGAAAAATTGCTATTTTACTTGTAAACGTTTACTTTTTATCCTTCTTTTTTCTTATTATTACGCTGATCGAAAACTAAACCGATGAAAATTAAAATCCCCCAAAAGATTACACTACCTCCAGTCATTTTAATCTCCCCCTTATTATATAAAGTGAAATTTTAATCAGCCCCAATATGGCGGAATAAAGATATTATTTTTAATCATTATATCATTTTCTTAATTTTCAATCTATTATAAATAGAATTAACACATTTTAGCTTTTCCTTACTGTAAACATTCCCCATATACTTATAAAATCAAAAAGACCCTTTTATTGAACTGAACCCAAAAAATTAGACAAATATATTAAGCAGCTACTAAGGATTGAACTCTGTATTGCACAGGGGACAATCCTTTTAGTTTTGTTTTAATTCTTTTGTGATTGTAGTAATGAATATAAGTTTCTAGTTCTTGCTTAAATTGTTCCATACTTTCAAACTCTTTAAGATA